>JAPLDN010000271.1 GCA_026391755.1 Bacteroidota bacterium | reverse complement strand
ATTCATCTGAACTGAATGGGCCCGATAAGTATTTTCATTGTAGAAGACGAGCTATTGATTTCGGCAAGCCTGAAATCCCAGTTGCAAAGTTTTGGCTATGAGGTTCTTGGCTCCAGTACCAAGGGGGAACAATGTATAAGTGAAATAGAACGACTTTCGTTGGAAGGCAAAGAGCCTGAAATTGTTCTTATGGACATACATCTCCGGGGAGAGATCGACGGTATTGAAACCGCGAGAAGACTGGTAGAGAAATTTAACTGCGCTATCATTTTTCTTACCGGTCAGAGTTCCAAGGAAATATATGACCGGTCCTTTAAGATAAAACCATTCGGTTATCTGCTCAAGCCTATCGATATGGAGCAGACGAAAATGACCATTGAGATTGCCGCCTACCAAAGAAATCTTGAAATAGAGAACCTGGTTTACCAGCAGCAACTTGAGGTATTGCTTGAAGCCAGAAAACGCGAAAATGATGAAATTTTAAGCCTTTATCAAACCGTTGTTAACAATTCGATTGTCGGAATGGTCATAACCCAGGATGATACAATTGTATTTGCAAATAAAAAGATTGCTGAGATTATTGGCCTTACGGTTGAAGAATTTAGTGCACTAAGCGTCCTGAACCTGACTGAATTTGTTCACCCTGACGACAGGCTGGAAATGGTTACAAAGATGCAGAACAGGTTAAATGGACAGGATGTGTCAGATTCGAACAGGTTCAGACTTTTACGAAAAGACGGGACGATCACAGATGTTGAAACATATGGAAAACTAATCCAGTTTAAAGGACGGCAAGCGCTGCATTTGACCTATTTTGAAATTTCGTCAAGTCGCTAGATATTGAAAGGTAAACAGAGTTAATAATCCTTACCAGTAAACCATGAGAAAAAGCCTGATTATTATTTCAATGATATTCTTCAGCATGAGTATTCATGCAGGCCCCATCCAGGATCTTATCACAAAATCCGGGGACGCTTTGAAATATCCCAACGACGCCCAGTTGGTTGTTTTCGACAGCACTTTAGTGAATATGCAGGAAAGCGGCCTGACGTATGTCGTCATTCACACGCTCTCAAAGGTCCTGAATTCACAAGGCGCTCTGGATCTGAGTGTGGTCAAATACGGGTATGACCCCTTATCGGCTTATGTTGAATTCCGAAAAGTAAACATTTACAGGAAAGACGGTAGCGTTAGAAGTATCGATCTGAAAGACGTGATGGATTATCCAGCTCCTGCTCGCGCTATTTATTGGGGAGCGAGGGAAAAAATGATCTCCATTGGCAGGCTTGATCCCGGCGATGCCGTGGAAGTCGTGCTTTTCAGAAAAGGCTTTACCTATGCTTTATTGCAGGACGATGACGACAAATACATACCGCCTATGCGAGGCCATTTTTATGACATCGTTGATTTCTTTGATAATAATCCAGTCAAAGAGAAAATTTACAGGCTTGATATTCCGAAATCCAAAACCCTTCAGTTTCAGGTTTACAATGGCGAAGCCCAGGTTTCGTCCTGGATAGAAAAAGATAAAATAATTTATACTTTTTCAAAAAAAGACATGAGCCCGTTAAAGAGCGAACCCAAAATGGTTGCTTTATCGGATGTGGCCCCTAAATTATTACTCTCCACCAGTCCCGACTGGCAAACGAAATCGCTTTGGTTTTACATGGTGAATGAGGATTTCGGAAGTTTTGAATCAACTCCGGAAATCAAAGCCAAGGTCAACGAGATCCTGAAAGGCGCAAAAAACGAACAGGATTCAATTGCCATTCTCACCCACTGGTGTGCCGATGAGATCAGATATTCAGGCATCTCAATGGGTTGCGGGGAAGGCTTTACTCTTCACAAAGGATCCATGACCTTTACTGATCGTTGCGGGGTTTGCAAAGACAAGGCTGGCATGTTGATCACCATGCTGAGAGCGGCAGGATTTAAATCGTATCCCGCTATGACCATGGCCGGATCCAGGATTGATTACATTCCTGCTGATCAGTTCAATCACTGTGTAAGCGTTGTCAGGTTGCGTAACGGGAGTTACAAACTGCTTGATCCTACCTGGGTACCGTTCATCAGGGAACTATGGTCCAGCGCGGAACAACAGCAGCAATACCTGATGGGCATCCCCGAAGGAGCCGATCTTGGAACGACTGCAGGCTCAGATCCTGCAAACCATTACATTAAAATAGAAGGCAACACCGAATTGCTTGCCGACGGCAGCCTGAAAGGCAGCTTCGGGATACAGGCCGAAGGACAGAGCGATGCTGCGGTAAGAGGGCTTCTGAAAAATTCTCCTCCCCCGGTATGGTATCAAAACGTGGAAAAAGAACTCCTAAAACTTTGGCCCCAGGCCATTGTAACAAAAATCGAGTATACCGATCCCGTGAATTACAGGGAAAGCAGCGAAAAAATCAGCATAGAATTCACCATTCCGGGCTTTGCTGCAGTAAGCGGAAAAACCTTGTTATTTACCCCGCTTTCGGCGGCCGAAATATTCAGGACTTTCCAGGGGCAGCTTGCCTTCGATACTGATCCTGGCGAAAGGAAATATCCCTTCAGGGACCGTTGTTCCAGGCAGGTAAGCATACATGAAACGATAAAACTGCCCGCCGGCTGCAAGGCAGGCAGGGTTCCGGCCTCAACCAGTACAGGAGGAAATTACATCAGCTATAAAGCCGGGTATATCCTGAATGGGAATATTCTTGAATTCACATCCAAAGCTGTTTTTGGAAAAAGGATCTATGAAGCCTCCGACTGGCCTGAATTCAGAGCCGGTGTTGAAGCTCAAAATAAATTTTCAGAAAAAGCAGTCGTCATAGAATTGTAATCCATTAAATATGAGAAAAATACTTTTTTTTCTATGTGTATTGTCATTAGTCTCCTGGCAGGCTCTTTATGCTCAGGACCAGAAAACAGTTCCTGCAAGCCCGGGTTCTGATGCGGAATACACCACCCTTGTCAGGGAATATACCCTGAATGCCGACGGAAGCATGGATTACCGGTATATAAAAGAACAAAAACTGCTGACCTACAGAGCGTTTCACAATCTTTACGGGGAAACATTCATAAGCTTTAATCCGGGTTTCCAGAAACTTACAATTAACACCTGTTTTACTATAATGGCGGATGGCAAAAAGGTGGAAGCCCCGGCCAATTCCTTTAACGAGGTTCTTCCGGCATTTTCTGCCAACGCCCCTGCATTTAATGCTTTGCGCGAAATGGTAATCACCCATACAGGCCTTGAAAGGGGTGCTGTCATCCACCTGGATTATACATTGCATACAGCACAAGGCAATACCCCGGCGATGATGGGAAACGAGCTTCTTGCTGAAAACGAACCCGTAAAAGATCTTATGGTCAGAGTGAGAATACCTCAAAACGGGAAATTGTTCTACAAACTTCTCAGCGGAGCCTTAGAACCACGGAAGTCCGCCGAAAACAACTACCAGGTTTTTACCTGGCATCTTCAGAATATTGAAGCGGTTTCCCAGGAAGAATTTCAGAGGGGATCCGGCGAAGCATATCCCCATCTGCTTTTCAGTACATCAGGAAACAGGAATATGGTTTATGAATATCTCACAAACCAACCGGCCTTCGGGATGAAAATCAGTGACTCGATGAAAGCCGTGATCATGGCTTTGAAAAAGGAAAGTCCCGATCTACTCAGCCTGGCCTTAAAGATCCAGGAAAAAGTGATCAAAGACATCCGCTTATGGCCTGTTCCCATGAGGTATTCAGGATACCGCCTGCACACTGCCGAAGAAGCATGGAACAGCATGGGTGCAACCCTGCCCGAAAAAGCCATTCTTATGTCGGCACTGATTGAGGCTGCAGGTATTGAAGCCGACCCGGTTGCGATCATCCGTGAACCATTCTTCGAGGAAAAACTGGGTACCCTTGCCGATATTGAAGATTTTGCCGTACGGATCGACCTGAAAGATGCCGGCCCTCAGTACCTTTCGGTGGTTTCGGCTAACCAGCAGGATTTAAGAAAATTACTTTCCGACAAAGTTTTTGTTGCACTTGGACAAGGCGAAAAAGCAGAATATGAACATTCCGGTTCAGCTAAACTTTCAATTGCCATGAACGGAACTTTCATTATTTCTTCGGATCCCAAACTTACGGGGGAGATGAGCCTTGAAACCGGAAGTGCGACTAACCCTTTCCTGGGACTCATCCGCGATAAAAATAAAATGAAATCCTTTGCTGGTGGCGATATTTCAAAGTCGGACCTTAAAGAGATCAAGGTAAGCGAGAGCTCTCCCGAAACATCTTTTCAGACCTACACGGTTATGGACGAGAAGCCTTTCAGGAAAGATTCATCATGGTCTTATTTTACAATTCCCTATTGCAATGCAGGGATTGAAAGCTGGGGCATGAAAACTCTTTCGGCCAAACGCAATCAGGAAGTCGAAATTCCCTGTTCGGGCGAAGAAAATTATGAATATACCCTTGCCCTTCCATCGGGTTGTGTTTTGTTCACCCCGGCAGCAAAAATCGAAATTAACAACAAAGCCGGCCGGTATTTTTTCGAAGTGAAGCAGGATGGGAGCAAACTCAGCATCAGCCGAAAGATCAGGCTTGCCAGCCGTGTTGTGAACCTGGAAAATTATAATGATTTCAAGGCCTTGATGGACAGCTGGAACAACCCGAGGCTCAGGGAAGTGATTTTAGTAAAGTAATTTCGCGAAAATCACAATTTTCACCGTATCACTATCCTGTTCAGCTTCTTATGAATCTGTATGCTCTTGGCCTTGAGGTCCCTGAACCTGGTCTGGATGATTGTCACATCTTCGGCCGAATCGTTACCATGGAGTTTCTTTTGCAGGTCGGTGATGATAAGGTCTATTTTCCTGGCTTTGAATGAAAGAAGTGAATAATCGAGGCGAACCAGAAGCTTCTCTTCTTCAATATCGATCATGACATTATGTTTCAACCAGTTCTGGCTGAGCTCGTAAGGTGTGAATATCAGATCGACTGCGGCATAGGCGATTTCCTTCTCCTCGTGACCGAGGAAATACGATCTCTCTGGAACCTGGTCGGAATCCAGGCCGGTCCTGTATTCCTCAAAGATCGCCGCATATACCTTGTTCTCAAATTCAAGTTCATCCCTGCAGATGTCATGGACCATATAATCAGCAACCATTACCGGAACTTTCACCTTGTCGTTATTCTCATCGGTCTGATCGATCTTCACTACATCAGTTCCGTAAAGCAGGAGTAACCGCATGATCTCTTTTTCCTGGCTTTCGGCCGAGGAGGCGTCAGCTTCGGTCAAAGGCTGGGGTGGTGCAATGAATGCCGGTCCCTGAATATCATAATCTCTCCCCTGTGTTTGGAGTTCCTTGTTTAGCCTGTTCCTCCTGATCTTATTGAGCTCATTGACCAGGACCTGTTCGGGAACCGTCATCATATCGGCACATTCCCTGATGAAAAGAGTACGTGTAATGGCATCAGGAATCAGGGAAATCGAAGCGACAATGTCTTTTATCAGCCCTGCTTTTTTGATCGGGTCGTTTTTTGTTTCCTCCAGCAGCAGCCTGGTCTTAAAGCTGATGAAGTTAAGGGCGTTACCTGAAATGAATTTTTCAGTTTCTGCCGGGTGATGTTTGCGGGCGTACGAATCCGGATCCTCGTTATCGGGGAACAGCACTATCCTCACATTCATCCCCTGTTCGAGAACCATATCAATGCCCCGGAAGGAAGCCTTGATACCCGCGGGGTCGCCATCGTATAATATCGTGATATTCGAGGTATATCTCTGTATCATTCTCACCTGATCGGTAGTGAGGGAGGTTCCGGATGATGCGACAACATTTTCAATTCCCGCCTGGTGAAGGGAGATCACATCGGTATAGCCTTCAACGAGGTAACAGTTGTCTTTCTGGGCAATAGCAGTCCGCGCAAAATAAATACCATAAAGCGTTTTGCTTTTATTGTAGATGTCCGATTCAGGCGAATTGACATATTTCGCGTGGGTCTTTTCGGATGAAAGTATACGGCCTCCAAAGCCTAAGGTACGCCCTGAAGCCGAATGTATGGGAAAGATCACCCGGGAATGGAAGCGGTCGTACAGTTTACCGTCCTTCTCTGTAACCAGCCCTGTTTTCAGGAGCATTTCCTTTTTATACCCTTCCTGGATGGCATGTTCTGCAAATGCGTTCCATTTATCGGGACTGAAGCCCAGCTGGAATTTCTGTATAATATCTTCCCTGATATCCCTCTCCCTGAAATAAGCCAGCCCGACAGCTTTGCCTTCTTCTGTATTAAAAAGGACCGAAGAAAAATATTTTCTGGCAAACTCGTTAAGGTTGAACAGGCTTTCCTTTTCACTGATCTCCTGGAGCTGTTCGGGGGTTTGTTCCTCTTCTTCGATCTCGATCTGGTATTTTTTCGCCAGGTACCTCAACGCTTCGGGATAGGTCAGGTGCTCATGTTCCATGATAAAACCAATGCCATTTCCTGCTTTTCCGCAGCCGAAACACTTATAAATCCCTTTTGCTGCTGAAACTGTAAAGGAGGGGGTTTTCTCATTGTGAAAAGGGCAGAGACCGATAAGGTTCACCCCCCTGCGCCTCAGGCTGATGAAATCACCGACAACCTCTTCAATCCTAACGGCTGAGATAATATTATCAATGGTTTCGCGGCTGATCATAAGAGGGTTCAAGTGTATAGCGAAAGTACTAAATCCGGAGCAGAAAATCAGTAATTTTATACACAAATCATTCGCACGGATGCAGTCTGTCATACTGAAACCGCTCAGGTACTTTTTCGCCATGCTATTCCTGCTGTCGACGATCCTGCTTTTTACAGGACTGGTTTCCGCTCTTCCTTTATCAGTTTTTCGCTGGGTTACCTGGCTGCAGTTCGTTCCTTCGTTTTTAAAGGCCTCGACGGCCCTGGCTATAGGCTCTGCCGGGTTCATTGTTGTATTGCTGATCACCTTATTTTTCGGAAGGATTTACTGCTCCTTTGTTTGTCCGCTGGGAACAATTCTGGATGCGGGATATCGTATGCGGGATTTGAAATCTGTGATGAAGACAGATACCGGAAAGCCAAACCGTAATGCAGGAAGCGAATTCGGCGCAAAGGATCCCTTAGCGGATATTCCGGGAAAAAGCAAACCGACATTTCACATCTCATATCCATTATCCTACTCTTACCTTCACCCCCTCAACGCTATTTCATTTTATCTCCTGCTGCTCATCATCTTCACCTTCTTTTTTCACAACATTTTATTGATCAACCTGTTCGATCCGTTTTCGATTGGAGGGAAGATCTTTGCTTTATTTCGCGGTTCGGCGCTGATGGCACTGGCTTGCATCATGATCTTCGGGCTTGCAGGATTCTTCAGTGGCCGCAGGTATTGCAACATGGTTTGTCCTGCCGGGATGCTGCTTGGGTTCCTTTCAGGGATCTCGGTTTTCAGGATCTCGATCAACAGCAATCGTTGCAAAGAATGCGGTACATGCGAGGGGATATGCAAGAGCTCCTGTATTGATCACCTATCACACCGGGTCGATTTTGACCGATGTACGGCATGCATGAATTGCCTGGATTCCTGCAGTGAACATGCTGTGAAATACCGTTACTTAGGGTTCAAGGGCAAGCTTCACAAAGCTCGCAGGGAGTACAAGGCAGCCCCGCCGGCCGACGCCTCACGTCGCAGTTTCCTGTGTAAATCGGCCGGCGGGGCTGCCGCACTTACCACACTGATTATTCCATACCGATTCCATTCACCTTTGGAAACCTTTCCTGATCCAATGCCGGTAATGCCTCCGGGAAGTATCAGCCTTAAGCATTTCACTTCCCACTGCACTGCCTGCCAGTTATGTGTTTCTTCCTGCCCGACCCACGTCCTCCAGCCAACTTTCTTTGAGTACGGCATATCCGGAGTTTTCCAGCCGAAACTGGATTTTACAAGGGCTTTTTGCCGCTATGACTGTATACGTTGCCTGGAGGTTTGCCCCTCCGGGGCGATTCAGCCATTGGAACTTAAAGAAAAGCAAAAGACACAGATCGGACGGGCGGTTTTTGAGAAGAACCAGTGTTTGGTTGTTTCGGAACATAAAACCTGTGCAAAATGTTCGGACCACTGCCCCACTAAAGCCATTGAAATGCGAGCCTACCTGGGAGACCTGAAAATCCCAAAAATCGAAGAAATGCTTTGCAATGGATGCGGCGCCTGCGAATTTGTTTGCCCGGTAAAGCCCGATAAAGCGATATATGTTGAAGCGAACTCCTATCAGAGAAAATTAAATCCGATATCTGACATCTGATATCTGATGTCGGATGATTTCGCACTTTCTGCCTGTCACCCCTCAGGGGTTCATCTCTTTTACATTGTACCTTAACTCCTTTACCCTGAACCTTCCGTAGCAATACTCCCGGTCGGGATAATGCCAGATGGCTTCACCATATGTGGGAATTAAACGGCCGTTGATTTCCCTGTAATCGCTAATCGGCGTTGACCATGGCAGGCTTTCATAGCTTTTCCCGTCCTTCGACAGGAAGCGGTCATTGGAAATAAAATTGATCAGCTGGCCTTCTGCGTTGAAAAACAATTTTGCGGAAACCTTTATCCCTGCATTCGTAAGGGTGGCATTGACAGTGAGGTCGTCTATAACTTCCCATGCAATTGCAGGGCTTATCAGCGATGCAGGCGCCATAAAGCACATATCGTTTAATATGGTGACAGTTTCACCCTGGTCCATCTTTGGTCCGCTGGCATCGGCAACCGTGATCATACCGGCAAGTTTGATGACCATAGTTGCCCTGGCCGATTTATATACATGAAGGCCTGTGACCGGCATGCCTTTCATATGGGTGGTAATAAAGAAAAAACGAGAAGGATTTTCATGAAAATTATACTGTTCCGAATGAATGCCTAGCCATTCGTGCTTTTCATCCAGTTTCATTTCGCCTTCAAAAACAACATGCACATTCTTCACCTTTTCCTTTCCCGTGCACCCGGTATAATTTAAATATTTCTGAACAATTGAAGGCAGATGGAAAATGTCTTTTTCTGACAGAATACCAGGCTTTTCCCCTGTTTTCAGTGCATCCTGCACTTCAAATGCAAATTGTTTTTTTAAGCTCATGTGACGGCTAATGATTAATACGGTAATCGATCAGTTTTTTCCTGTAAACCGTGTCATTGGTTGCAGTGTCGACCCAGCATTCGAATACCAGTCCGACATTCTTCTTGTAGGTTTGCCAAACGTAGAGTGAGTTTGTCAAAAGGGGATCTTTATGATATGTGTAATACCTCAGGATGATAACTGAATCCATTTTGGCATCAATGGTCTTTTGCATGACCCTGAATACTTGGGTATAAGGATCTGATGCCGGACTTCCGAGGGGCATTTCCCAAGTCGCACCTGGAGTTTCCGACAGAACCGGGATCCAGCCAATTTCAACCGTTCCGTAAGTGACAAACCGTTCATATTGATTGATGGGCAGACCGTCAAGAGTTGTCAAAGTCATTCCCTTGAAACTGACATAGCTGTTGCCAGTCCTGCTTATCGATGTGCTGGTCCCGGACTGATAAATCCAGTATGAGGCAGGATAAACCGGAAAGTACGGCCTGGGAGTTACAGCATTGACCGGAGGAGTTATTTTTCGAGGCAGAAGGAACCAGATTTTACCGGTATTCAGTGCAAATCCGACAATGCCCTCGCTGATGCTGTAATATACCCTGGAAAAAAATTCCGGGCAATAAGCAGTTAATGTCGGGCCGACAAGTTCATAAACATTTTCAAATACCCTGGGGCCAATAGCGAGGGATTTATAAAGAGCTTTAACGTAACCGCCCGTTTTGAAAGCAGGATCGGGCACATAACTTATCAGGGTGTCAGCCTCAAAACGGAACTCGGCTGAAAAACCACAGTTTCCACTGCTGCTGGTTGTCAGGCCAATATTGAAATACTTTGTTCCCGCGTATCCTAAAAACGGATCCGAATAATGCAGGTTAAAATAAATATAATCGGAATTTGCTGAAACAAAGCCGGAGGAATTGACTTCACAGGTGTAAAAATTACCCTGGTATCCTGATGGGTTTTCAGGATGTTCATAAAATGTTTTCATCATCGAACTCCGGCTGCTGTATTTGAAAACGATAGAATCCCCTTCGGTGCTTTTAAAGATCAAAGTATCACTGGTAGGGTAAGGTAAAATAGCCAGTTCCGAAGTCGTAAATGAGAAGGATCCAAGGCTGCTTCCCGATACACTGTTGTCTTTCTTTTTACATGAAACCAGTAAAGAAAAACAGAGCCCGATTGAGAGGATTACTATAAGAGATCTTCTTTCCATTCTTTGCCTGTTAACACATGCTGCGTAATGAAACCTAGGTTTTTGAGGGTGGACCTGGCTTGTTCAAACTGGTTCGACAGCTCTTCCGGCTTATGTGCATCGGAACTTACCGTTACCGGGATATTCAATTTAAGGATCTTTTTCAGGATATCGGGTCCCGGGAAAAAGGTTTCGGAGCGTTTCTTATATAATCCGCGGGTATTGACTTCGACCACGGTGCCTGAACCTGAAATAAGATCTAAGGTCTCGTCGATCAGCTTGATATACCAGGGATCGGTCTCGGAAAAATAACGCTCTCGGTTATACATTTTTACCTTATCCAGGTGCCCGATGATATCGGGTTTGTGCTTTGAGATCATCTGCTGCAATTGCCTGTAGTAGGCTGTAACAGCACTCCGGCCATCCCCGCCGAATATTCTCTGTATCCCATCATCATATATGGAAATATC
>JAPLDN010000167.1 GCA_026391755.1 Bacteroidota bacterium | reverse complement strand
AAAGTCAGTGAGTTCCCCGGTAAAGAAGCCCGGAAACTATTTGAAACCATTGGTTTGGGAGCTTTGAAATATTATATCCTGAAAGTTGACCCGAAGAAGAACATGCTCTTCGATCCTAAAGAATCTATTGATTTTAATGGGAATACAGGGCCCTTTATACAATATACCTATGCACGTATAAATTCATTGGTGTCAAAAGCCGTTGCCCAGCAATTAATGCCGAATCAGGCTCTGATGCCAGCAGGAAGTACACTCTTGCTTCTTGAGAAAGAGATTATCAAATTGCTGATGATTTATCCCCATATAACAAAGCAGGCTGCGGATGAGCTGAATCCTGCCATTGTCGCAAATTATGTATACGATTTGGCCAAATCCTATAACCATTTCTACCAGGAGATACCTGTTCTTAAAGAGGAAAATGCAAGTCTTCGTCAGCTAAGGCTTATGCTTTCTGTCTTTACTGCTTCTGTGATTGGCAAGTCATTGAAATTATTGGGTATCGACAGCCCTGAAAGGATGTAAGGCCGATACAAAAAAGAATCCTTACCTTTACAGCCCAAAAAAATACGCGATGTTTGAAGGATTAAGTGATAAACTCGACAGGGCTTTTAAAGTACTTAAAGGCCATGGGCATATCACGGAAATAAATGTGGCTGAAACGCTTAAGGATGTGCGTAAAGCCCTTCTCGACGCCGACGTCAGTTTTAAAATTGCCAAACAATTTACCGATCAGGTCAAGGATAAAGCCCTGGGGGAAAATGTACTTACCGCAGTTTCTCCGGGCCAGCTGATGGTTAAGATCGTTCATGACGAACTGGTTGAACTGATGGGCGGACAAAAAACCGAGATCAACCTGAAAGGCGACCCGGCAATATTCCTGATCGCAGGTTTACAGGGGTCGGGGAAGACAACTTTTTCGGCCAAACTGGCACATTACCTTAAGACAAAGAGAGGCAGGAATCCCATGCTGATAGCGGGAGACGTTTATCGTCCCGCGGCCATCGACCAGCTAAAAGTACTTGGTGAACAGATCGAAATTAAAGTATTCACTGAAGAGGACAGCAAGGATCCCGTTAAAATTGCCAGGCATGGTATAGCATATGCAAAGGATTACGGGTATAACGTAGTCATTATCGACACGGCCGGCCGCCTGGCTATCGATGAGCAGATGATGAATGAGATATATAATATTAAACAGGCGGTCAATCCTCATGAAATCCTGTTTGTCGTTGACTCAATGACAGGGCAGGATGCAGTTAATACAGCCAAGGCTTTCAATGAAAGACTTGATTTCGATGGAGTTGTGCTTACAAAGCTTGACGGTGATACCCGCGGGGGCGCAGCCCTGAGCATCAAGTCGGTTGTTAACAAACCTATCAAATTTGTCGGTGTTGGCGAAAAGATGGATGCCCTGGATGTTTTTTACCCCGAACGAATGGCAGACCGGATCCTCGGCATTGGCGACATTGTTTCTCTTGTAGAAAAAGCCCAGGAACAATTTGACGAGGAAGAGGCCAAAAAGCTTCAGAAAAAGATTGCCAAGAACCAGTTCAATTTCGACGATTTCCTTGCCCAGATCAAACAGATTAAGAAAATGGGTAACGTGAAGGACCTCCTGGGCATGCTGCCGGGTATGGGTAAAGCCCTGCGGGATATTGACATTGATGACAATGCCTTCAAGGGGATAGAAGCTATTATCCACTCCATGACCCCGGCCGAGAGGAGTGACCCTGCCATTCTCAACGGCAGCAGGCGCAAACGTATCGCCGAAGGCTCCGGGACAACCATACAGGATGTAAATAAACTGATCAAGCAATTTGACGATACCCGGAAAATGATGAAGATGGTTACAGCCAACAAAGGCCGCAACATGGGTAATATCATGCGGAATATGCGCCAAAATTAATTTTATTATATGATTCTTCTCGACGGCAAAACAGTTTCGGAAAAGATCAAATCGGAGATTGCAAAGGAAGTTAAACTTGAATTTATCGACAAGGGGAAACATACGCCTCACCTGGCAGCTGTGCTTGTTGGCGAGGATCCTGCAAGCCAGACCTATGTTACCAACAAGGAGAAATCCTGCAGGGAAGTCGGGTTTACTTCATCCGTGTACAGGTATCCTGAGAATTTTACTGAAAAAAATCTGCTTGAAGTTGTTGATTTTCTTAACAACGACGGGGATGTTGACGGTTTTATTGTCCAGCTTCCTCTTCCGAAGCATATCAATGAACACAAGGTGATCGAAAGGATAAGCCCATTTAAAGATGTCGATGGTTTCCATCCGGCCAATGTGGGGCGTATGATGCTCAACCTGCCTTCATTCCTCCCGGCAACACCTTTCGGTATTATGACGTTGCTTGATCGTTATCACATTGAAACCGAAGGGAAGCATGTGGTAGTCCTTGGCCGCAGTAATATCGTTGGTACACCTGTCAGCCTGATGCTTTCAAGGAAAGCCAAAAACGCAAATGCCACGGTTACTCTCTGCCACAGTTACACCCCTGACATTAAAAAATACAGCCTCGATGCCGACATACTGATTGTTGCCATGGGCAAACTGGGATTTGTCACTGCCGATATGGTTAAACAAGGTGCTGTAGTGATTGATGTGGGAATGCACCGTATACCTGCCAGTGATACAAAATCGGGCTTCAGGTTAAAGGGAGACGTTAAATTCGACGAGGTCTCGCGGAAGTGTTCTGCAATAACCCCGGTCCCGGGAGGAGTGGGGCTCATGACCATAGTTTCCCTTCTTCTTAATACACTGAAGGCCTCAAAGAAAGAAATCAAATAAGTCTTTTTGAATAAGACCGAAGATATTTTATTAGCCGAAGGGAGGTTGCTTCCAGTTATGGAAGAATTTTATACTCTTCAGGGCGAGGGATTCAATACCGGACAAGCTGCTTATTTTATCCGTATTGGCGGCTGTGACGTCGGTTGCAGCTGGTGCGACATTAAAGAGAGCTGGAACGCCCGGCTATATCCACCTGTTGATACCGACGGGGTCATTGCAAGAGCCGTGGAATTTCCCGCAAAGGCCGTAGTCATTACTGGAGGCGAACCCCTTAATTACAATCTTAATTATCTTTCAATGTGGCTCCGGCAGCATCATATTAAAATTTTCATAGAAACTTCAGGTTCCCGGCCATTGACCGGAGATCCCGACTGGATTTGCCTTTCTCCAAAAAAAAGCAGTCCTCCTCTAGACGAGATTTGTATTAAAGCCGATGAGCTCAAGGTTATTATACAGGATGAGAAGGATCTTTGCTGGGCTGAGGAAAACATGGAAAGGGTCGGGCCCGGTTGCCGCTTATACCTTCAGCCCGAATGGAGCCAAAGGAATACAATATTGCCGCGTATCATAAGTTATATCAAGGAACACCCGCAATGGAGGGTCTCATTGCAGAGCCATAAATATATGAGAATACCGTGAAAATCCTGCATCCTGCATCCTGCATCCTTTTCATCATGCTGCTTGCTTTGGGTGCTTACGCCCGGCAAGCAGGCAATAAATTATCCACAGGCAATAAAAAAGCCGAAAAGGCATTTATTGCCGCGATGCAGGCATACCAGGCACGTGATTACAACCTGGCTATAATTGAAGTTACCCAGGCGCTCAGGGCTGATTCGAATTTCTGTGAAGCCCTGATCCTGAAGGGAGACCTTTTTTCGGACCTTAAAAAACCCTCTGAGGCCATTAATGAATACAAGAAGGTTCTCAGGATAAATCCCCTTTTCTCGAACAATCTGTATTTTATCATTGGCTCACTGGAGCTTCTCCTTGGCAGATACGGTGACGCTGAAATGGATTTTTCCACTTATCTCGATGGGAAAAATGTACCCGACATCAAACGTAAAAAAGCTGCTAGCCAGCTTGCCAATGCAAGATTCGGGATTGCAGCAACTTTGCACCCGGTTCCATTTGAGCCGGTAAACCTGGGCGACAGTATCAATACCAGGTACGATGAATATATCAACAGTATCACAACCGACGAGGAAAAATTGTATTTTACCAGGAAGATTCCCCGGAGTGAAAAAAATCCCGAACTCAGGGGCTATGAGGAAGATTTTTATTCGGCCATCAAAGCCGATTCCGCTCATTGGAGGAACGCGATCAGCCTTGGCCGGCCAATTAATACTTCGGGGAATGAAGGAGCATTGAATATCTCACCCGACGGGCAGTATCTCTTCTTTGCCGGATGTGATCGTCCGGATGGCCTTGGGAGTTGTGATCTTTATTGGGCGAAAAGGGCAGGAGGAACATGGACCGAGCCCGAAAACCTTGGCCCCACTGTTAATTCCACGTCATGGGATTCCCAGCCTTGCTTTTCTTCAGATGGCAAAACCCTGTATTTCGCGAGTAAACGCCCGGGCGGAAAAGGAAGTTCGGATATCTGGAAAACCGAACTGAGTGCCGATGGAAGCTGGACCGAACCCGTAAACCTTGGTGATTCAATCAATACAGCTTTTGAGGAGATGGCGCCTTTTATCCATGGCGACGGACAAACTCTGTACTTCTCATCCAAAGGTCACCCGGGGATGGGTGGATACGACCTGTTTTACTCCCGCAGAAAGCCCGATAATACATGGAGCAAGGCGGTTAACCTGGGTTTTCCGATCAACACCTTTTCGGATGAGATGGTGCTTGTAGTAAATTCAAGAGGGGATAAAGCATATATATCATCCGACAAATTTGGCGGAAAAGGACGGCAGGATATATACCAGTTCCCTTTGTATAAAGAAGCAGGCCCAGTGCCCTCGACCTATTTTAAAGGTATTGTATTCGACAGTGAAACAAAGAAACGGCTTCAGGCGCGCTTTGAACTGTCTGACCTTAGCGATGGCAAGATCGTTGCCGCATCAGTCTCTGATCCTGTAAATGGTGAGTTCATGCTTGTATTGCCGATTGATAAGGATTATGGCCTTAACGTTTCCGAAGACGGCTATCTCTTTTATTCGGATAATTTCTCACTGAAAGGCCTTCTGGTTGCGAACAAACCCTTTATAAAGAACATCGGGTTGAAGCCTATTAAATCAGGGGAATTCATTGTGCTGAGAAATATTTTCTTCGACACTGATAAATATGTTCTTAAACCCGAATCTTTGGGAGAGCTCAGGAAATTACTTGAACTGATGAATAAAAATCCAGGGATAAAAGTGGAACTCAGCGGCCATACCGATAATGTGGGAACCCCGGCACATAACATCGAATTGTCGAGAAACAGGGCTAAAGCGGTATACGATTATCTGATAGCGAACGGCGTTGCTGAACAAAGGCTTAGTTATGCCGGATTTGGATTGACACGCCCGGTTGACAGTAATGAATCAGAGCAGGGCCGGGCTAATAACAGGAGGACCGAGTTCAGGATTGTAGGGATATTATAAGTCTCCCAAATATATAATTGAATCATTACTTTGTGGTTTCCTATATTATTTGTAATTTTGCACCCCTAATTTGACAGAGGTATAGTAATGATCCATATAACTTTGCCAGACGGTTCCATAAAAGAATACCCTAAAGGTGTCACCGGGCTGGAAGTTGCGAAAAGTATTAGCGAAGGACTGGCGCGCAATGTGCTGGCTGCAAAAGTTAATAACGAGGTCTGGGATGCCACGAGACCCATTACCTCCGATTCCACCCTGAAACTTCTTACCTGGAACGATACTGAGGGAAAATCAGCAATGTGGCATTCATCAGCCCATTTGATGGCAGAAGCTATTGAACAGCTTTATCCCGGAGTGAAATTCGGTATTGGTCCCGACATTGAGAATGGGTTTTACTACGATATTGACTTCGGAGACCTTACGATCTCATCCGAAGATTTTCCAAAAATCGAGGCAAAGATCCTTGAGCTTGCAAAAGAGAAACAGGCATTCATAAGGAAAGAGGTTGCTAAATCCTCAGCAATAGATTATTTTACCAGGAAAGGCGACGAGTATAAGATCGAACTGATAACTGACCTTGCCGACGGGGAAATCACTTTTTATGAATCAGGCCGTTTTACTGATCTCTGCAGGGGTCCGCATCTTCCCGATACCAGTTTCATTAAGGCTGTAAAACTTGTGAATGTAGCCGGAGCATACTGGCGCGGTGATGAGACACGCAAACAACTTACACGTATTTACGGGATTACGTTTCCTAAGCAAAAGGAACTTGAAGAATATATGGTCTTGCTCGAAGAAGCCAAAAAACGCGACCATCGCAAACTGGGGAAAGAGCTGGAATTGTTTACTTTCTCCCAGAAGGTCGGACTTGGACTCCCGCTATGGCTGCCACGTGGCGCCCAGCTTCGTGAACGTCTTGAAATGTTCCTGAAAAAAGTTCAGAAGAAAGCCGGATATGAACCTGTGATATGCCCCCATATCGGTAATGTTGAGCTGTATAAAACATCAGGCCATTTTCAGAAATACGGTGAAAGTTCTTTCAGGCCGATCTCGACCCCGGTTCCGGGCGAAGAGTTCTTTCTTAAACCTATGAACTGTCCTCACCATTGTGAGATATATAAACATAAGCCGCGTTCCTACCGGGACCTGCCTGTAAGGCTTGCCGAATTCGGCACTGTATACCGCTATGAACAAAGCGGGGAACTTCACGGGCTTACTCGTGTGCGCGGATTTACTCAGGACGATGCTCATATTTTCTGTACACCGGAACAGGTTAAGGATGAGTTCAAGGGAGTAATGGATATAGTTATGCTAATTTTTAAAGCTCTCGATTTTAAAGATTTTATAGTACAGATTTCGCTACGCGACACAAAAAACAAAGAGAAATATATCGGGTCCGACGAAAATTGGGAGAAAGCTGAGTCGGCCATCCTTGAAGTTGCAGCCGAATGTAATCTGAATACCGTGATAGTACCCGGAGAGGCAGCATTCTACGGCCCCAAAATGGATTTTATGGTCAAGGATGCCCTGGGAAGGAAATGGCAGCTTGGCACAATCCAGGTCGACTATAACCTGCCGGAGCGGTTTGAATTGGAATATATTGGAGCAGATAACCAGAAGCATCGCCCTGTGATGATACATCGTGCCCCATTTGGTTCAATGGAACGCTTTGTTGCCGTGCTTTTGGAACATACAGCCGGGAATTTCCCATTGTGGCTGACCCCGGATCAGGCTATCATACTGCCAATCAGTGAGAAATATACTGATTATGCAAAAAAAGTTTTGAATTTGCTGGATAATTCCGAAATTCGTGCACGGATTGACGACCGTAACGAAAAGGCCGGCAAGAAGATACGTGATGCTGAACTTTCTAAGGTGCCGTTTATGCTGGTAGTAGGAGAGAGGGAAGAATCTGAAGGCAGCGTTTCGGTGCGTAAACACGGACAGGGAGACCTTGGTCCGCAGAAAGTTGAAGATTTTATTAATTTTATAAAAGACGAAGTCAATAAAGAACTGGGCGAAATAAACTAAAGTGATCACTCATCACTCTTGGCTTATGGCTCATGGCTATTATTAATCGCATAAAAAGGAGGAAATATAGCAACACCTTATCAACATCCAAGAAGGTTCACCAGGCCGCAAAAAAAGGAGGATCTCCACAATATCAACCAGAACATCAAATCCCCGGTTGTGCGTGTGGTTGGCGAGAACATAACGCCGGGAATCTATAACCTAAGGGAGGCTCTGAATATTGCAGAAAATATCGGTCTTGACCTGGTTGAAATATCCCCGACTGCAAACCCACCAGTTTGCAAGGTTGTGGACTATAAGAAATTCCTTTATGAGCTGAAGAAGAAACAAAAGGAAATGAAAGCCAAAACGGCTAAGATCGTTATTAAGGAAATCCGTCTTGGACCGAATACCGATGACCATGATTTCAATTTCAAACTGAATCATGCAATCAAATTCCTGAAAGAAGGGGCCAAAGTGTAATGAGTAATGAGTAATGAGTAATGAGTAATGAGTAATGAGTAATGAGTAATGAGTAATGAGTAATGAGTAATGAGTAATGAGTAATGAGTAATGAGTAATGAGTAATGAACATAATATGTACCTCGTACATCAAATCGTAAATCGTAATTCGTAAATCGTAAATCGTAAATAACAATCAGATGCCAAAAATGAAGTCGAAATCCGGCGCAAAAAAACGGTTCACATTGACCGGTACCGGAAAAATCAAGAGAAAGCATGCTTTCAAAAGCCACATCCTGACCAAAAAGTCAACGAAACGGAAACGTAATCTTACGTATTCAACCCTCGTTGACAAGGCTGATGCAGCTAATGTAAGGGAAATGCTTCAAAATTAAATTATGTCTAACTTGCAACCAGCTTTAAGATCTCTGTAGAAAAGGGACGCTGATGCAAAAAAATGTAAAAAGATGCCAAGATCAGTAAATGCAGTTGCCTCCAGGGCCAGAAGGAAAAAGGTCCTTAAACAAGCTAAGGGGCAATTTGGAAGAAGGAAAAATGTTCTGACCGTAGCTAAAAACTCGGTTGAGAAAGGACTGGGCTATGCTTACCGCGACCGCCGTACAAAGAAAAGGAACTTCCGCGGTCTGTGGATCACTCGTATCAATGCAGGTGTCCGCCAGTTTGGATTATCATATTCGGTTTTTATGGGAAAACTTGCTGAAAACAATATTGCCCTGAACCGTAAGACACTTGCCGACCTCGCAATGAATCATCCCGAAGCGTTTAAAGCTATTGTTGAAGAAATCAACAAGTAGGAAAATAAATAACAGAAAAGGGCGCCTGCACAAGGCGCTTTTTTTTTACCTGTCCTTCTTCCTGTAATAATTCTCAAGAAATTTCTCGATCTGTTCAACGGCGAGTCTTTTGGCGATGATCTCCTTCTGCTCGTTGAGAATATAGATAACCGGGGTTGAAATAATGTCGTACTGTCCATGGAACTCCCCGGTCAGCGTGCGCGGACCATTAACATTGATCCAGCTCATATTCTTCTTTTTAATGTAGCTTTTCATCTTAACCAGTGATGAATCCGAACAAACGGCAAAGATCTCCAGGCCGTATTTTATCCGGCTTTTATCATAAAAGTCCTTCAGCTTGGGTATTTCCTGAGCACAATTTCCGCAGTCAGGATCCCAGAATAGAATCAGCAGAATCCTGGCATTTATATTATACATTGAAACAAGCTGCAGGCTGGTGTCCTGCATGATCATGTTCGGGGGGCGTTTCCCAATCAGAAGCGACTCCATCCTGGCTGCTTTTTTTATAATCTCCTTTTTTACAGTTTCATCCACCCAGGTGGTTTGGCCCGTTACATAATATTTGTTGACAACATGCACGAAAATCTTGTCAAACCCCATGATCTCGGAATTTTCGTACTGACGGGTGATAAACCAGACCATATATTTAAACATTTCAGGGTTGATCCTCGATTTCTCAATAAGAAAATCAGCTTCGCTAATTATTGTATCAGGCAGCTGCAGAAGTACTTTATCGAAATACTTCACGAGTTTAGAGTGAAATACAGGTGTGCGTAAAGACCGGTCATCAGTAAAACTTACATCGTCCCAAAAGTGATTCCTGTAATACCTGTATGCAAAAGTGGAGTCCTTGCGGCCATTCGGAAGGGTAGGGATCTCTGGAATTTCAGGTTCTTTCATGATATTTATCATAAAAGCCACAAACGATTCCGGGTGTTGCTTTACAATATTCAGTTTATATTGAATAATGACCCTG
>JAPLDN010000056.1 GCA_026391755.1 Bacteroidota bacterium | reverse complement strand
GAACAATGCAGTCAAGTTTACCGACCATGGTGGAATAAACATTCATATCGGTCTTCTGAATCGCACCATAGAGCATGCCTTGCTTAGGTTTGAAGTTAAGGATACCGGAATCGGAATTCCGCCGGAGGCCTTAAATTCATTATTCAGGGTTTTTTCTAGGGTAAAGCAAAAGCAGCACAAACTTATATCAGGAACGGGACTGGGGCTTTCGATATGTAAAAAACTCACCGATCTGCTTGGCGGAGAAATCGGTGTTGAGAGCATCCTGGGAAAGGGGTCAACATTTTGGTTTAATCTGCCTTTTGAACTGAGTTCACCAAAGGTTCAGAATCCCGACAAACCCGAAGAGATTTACGATGGCTTATATACAGGAAGAAAAGTCCTGGTAGCAGAAGATAACCTGATCAACCAGAAAATCGTTAGTTTCCAATTGAAACGGATGGGTTTTGATGTCAAAATTGTTGATAACGGACAGTCGGCGCTTGAAGAGTTTACTGCAAATGCCTTTGATCTTGTCATTCTTGATATTCAGATGCCGGTTATGGATGGGTACCAGGTTGCAAAAGCCATTAGGAACCTGGAAAAAAACATCTCCGCTCATGTACCTGTGATCGCTCTTACTGCCAATGCCATGAAAGGTGACCGTGAATCCTACCTGGAGGCCGGGATGGATGGTTATGTAAGTAAACCTTTTAATACCGAGACCTTGCAGAACGCCATCAAATTGGCAAAAGAGGTCGCTTTCGGGTATCTTAAAACCTGAAATTCTTTGATTTGCCGATTAATGAATGGTAATCAGGGTTTTGATTTTTTCCGTTTCTTTTTTTCCTGGTCTTCAACAATCATTCTCTGGATGAGTGCTGTTCGTTTCACGTTAAGTTTTGAGGAAACAAGGTCATACCATTGAACTATCATATCCACATTTGTGCCTTCCCAGCTTTCTTTATAAAAGAGGAGTATGCTGTCGCGGAGGTTGCCGAGCTCTTTATCATAAAGGTCCCTGAATTCATTCCAGGGTGTCGTTGTTCCATAATGCATGGTATGAAACCGGTTTACGACCTCACGCCTTTTCAGCTCGTACAGGTCAAAGATAACGTTCATAAAAGCTGTTGCCCTATAGCTCTGTCTTTCGCTCATATAGGAGGCCCGGGCATTGACAAGGGCCACGGAACTAAAATGAAGACTGTCGCTGACTTCAACCGGATTGATAAGGATCAAACCCAGGATTCGTGAACCTTTCATGGGATCGCTATTGCCTGAGCCTGTTGGGATGTAAACTCTTTTTGATACAGGAGGGGATGTCCCAAGCTCATAAAATTCCAGGTTGCGGTCGGCAGCCCAGGGGATATATACTGACCTGACATAACTGTTCAGCCCGGGGGAATAATTCAGTAAAACTCCGTTAGTCCTGAAAAAGTCCCTGAACTGTGTTTGCTTCCTGCTTTCGGGAGTTATCCCGGGATTCATCCAGAACACCGAATCATATGGGATGCTCATGATCCTCTGGTAATCGTTCGGTTGGTCCCCGATATATCCCAGGGTGTTAAGGTAAGGTTTGTTGAAATCATAAAAGAGAAGTTCCGCATTGGCTGAGAGGCCGGTTTTATGGTTATCAATTTTTTCAATATACTGCAGGGAATAATCCAGCGACATCCTGGATATTTTCGGATGTTCTTTATCTGAATTGTCAAAGATCACCGACCACGCCAGGTTAACCGAATCAACCCGGTCGCCCTGGACAGGAGTACGGAGATAGAAAAAATCAACATTCTTTACCGAGTTGTCAATCCGGTCAATAGTGTTTTCGTTTTCATTAAGCCAGACTGTAGTTTCAAATGATAAGTAAAATTGCCTGCCGACAATGGGATTGTGTAATGCCCGCCGCTTGCAAAAGGAAAAAGATGCCTGAAGATGTCGGTCGTGTTCAGGCTCCAGAAATTCCTGAGTGTCAACCCGATTCTCCCGTTTTTTGGTACCAGCTGATCGATGCCCGCAGCTGTGCAAACGGAAGCATTGAAGTATGTTTGAATGAGCTCCAGCGGCTCGCCATTGCATTCGCTCAGGAAGGTGAAATATGCTTTTGTGAAAAGCTTCTCATCGGTTTTACGGTACTTCTGGCAGGCATCGTAAAACATGTGATACAAATAGTCGGGCTGCCCTTTTGCAATAATGCTTACTTCTTTCAGGTTATAAATCATAGGGTTCAACCCGATATTGGCCGAATCCTTTAAGACCCGAACAGAGATCTTCCTGCTGTTATATCCCACGCAGGTGACGACAATGGTATCTGTTTTAAGGAAAACACTGGCCGGCAGATAGTACCTGCCATCTTCGTTGGCGATCATCCCGTTTTCTTTGCCCAGCAACCTGAGTGTAGCATAAGGAACAGGCTCACGGGTCTTCACATCATATACCAATCCCTTATAAGCCTGTTGTGATACTGCCGACAGAGAACAAACAAGGAGACAATAAATAATACTATGCCGTATTAACAGCATTTGGCTGAATTAGTCAGATTTGTTCACATCCCTCCGCCGAACATGCTTTTCAGTTCTTCCTGGGTCGTAAGCTTAAAATCGGCCGGGATCTCGAAGATACTGTCGGACAAAGCCTTTTTCTCGACTTTAGCAACCGAGTATTTCATCGTGAGGGTCCGTTCCTGGAATGAAAATTCCATTAACATACCATCAATATCCTGGTAGAGAGGGTTCCCGAAATTACTTTCCTTGCCTCCAAGTTCGCTGGTATACCATACATCAAAAGAGCTCTTCTTTCCGTCTTTTTCCAATGTAATAATTGCTTTCTTGCATTTATAGCCTGCAATATCCCTGGTCTCAGAAGTTACCTGTATGGAGGGTTTGGGTTGTTTCCCCAGGTCATTAGTGATTTCCTCAAGGGTTTTTTTGATTGCCAGTTTTTTGCCCATCATGTCAAGAAGTGTCACCGTGAACTTCTTGTCGTAATTGGTTATCTCAATCATATTGCCCATGGCCGATGTTGACTCGTTCCTGGAATTGTTGCCTTTAACTGAAACAATTGATTCCTTAGGGAACATGGCCAGCTGATCAGCGGGCAGGGTGCTGTTGGGGAAGCTTATACTATAGGAAATGACGCCTTC
>JAPLDN010000400.1 GCA_026391755.1 Bacteroidota bacterium | reverse complement strand
GATAGAAAAGGCCCATGAGCATGGCCTCCGGCTTATCCAGGACATGATACTTAATCACACTTCAGCAGAGCATCCCTGGTTCCTGGAATCCGCTTCTTCAAAATTCAATTCCAAAAGACAATGGTACATCTGGAGGGATGGTTATAATGGAGGACCTCCGAATAACTGGAAGTCCTCGTTCGGGGGAAGCGCCTGGGAGTTTGATAAAATATCAGGACAGTACTATTATCATTCATTTCTTAAAGAACAGCCCGATTTGAACTGGAGGAACCCTATGCTTCCCCGGGTTTTCTTTGAAGAAATGAAATTCTGGCTCGACAAGGGTGTTGATGGCTTTCGCCTTGATGTTATCAATCTCATTGTAAAAGATAAGAAATTCAGGGATAATCCTTACCTGTTTGGGATCCCTTTCTTCCAGAAGCATGTATTTACCAGAAACCGCAGGAAATCACTTAAAATTGTCATGGAGATCAGGAAACAGGTTGACCAGTATAAAGACCGTGTGCTCGTAGGTGAAATTTACACGATGCCACCAGGTAATGCTGAAGTCGCCGCCAGTTATCTTGCCGATGGCAAGGGTATTCATATGGCCTTTGATTTTTCACTGATCTTCCGCTCCTGGAGTGCCAGGAACTATTTTAAATGCATCAGGGATTGGTATTCCAATATTCCTGAGCAGGGATGGCCCTGCAATGTGTTGTCAAATCATGATCTTTTCAGAAGTATAGACCGCTTCCCATGGAGGAGGAATAAAGAAGAGAAAGCCAGGATTGCGGCAGCACTTTTGCTTACCATCAAAGGAACACCCTTCATTTATTATGGTGAAGAGATTGGGATGAGGAATACGAAGATCGGATACAGTGAAATAAAGGATCCCCTTGGAAAACGATTCAGGCCATTCTTCTCTGGTAGGGATAAAGCCCGCACTCCGATGCAATGGAATTCGGGCATGCATGCGGGATTTACTGTCGGCCAGCCTTGGTTGCCGGTGAATGCCGATTCCATTTCCAGGAATGTTGAGGCTTATGACGTTGATCAATCTTCGTTATTAAACTTCTACAGGACCCTGATCAGAATAAGAAAAGCAAATAAGGCCCTGCAGCAAGGACGATGGGTGCCATTGATTACCGGACGTAAAGGGATCCTTGCATATGCCCGTATCCTGAATGATGAAAGGATTGTCGTTATCCTGAATTTCACGTCAATGAAAAAAAAGATATCCCTGCCTGAGCATAGTTTCGGTAATGTTCTGTTTTCGACACACCGGAATGCCGAAGATGTATTTTATTTCCAGGGACTCCGGATCTATCCTTTTGAAGTAAGTATTTATAAAGCATGAAGAAATATGAGAATCACTACCTGTCAGTTCAATGATTCCTATTTCCCCATTATGGATGGGGTTGGGATCACAGCGCACAATTATGCCCGCTGGCTAAATGAAAAATACGGAAAAACAGTACTTGTTGCTCCAAAAGTCAAGGATTACGAGGATGATGAAGACTACAGGGTGTATCGCTTCAAATCGGTTCTGTTACCAGGGATGAACCCATACAGGGTGGGACTTCCCCTGATCGATATAAAGTTCAAGAAAAAGTTAAACAAACTCAGGTTTGACCTTGTCCATGCGCATAGCCCGTTCATTAGCGGACAACTTGCTCAGCGACTTGCCAGGAAAAGGGGAATACCGTTTGTGGCTACCTTTCACACAAAGTACAGGGAAGATTTCAGGAAAGTGCTGAATAACGATCTCTTCGTGGATTTTCTTATGAATATGACCCTTGATTTTTACAATTCTGCAGATGTGGTCTGGGTCCCGAATAAATCCACAGGTGAAACCCTGCGTGAGTATGGTTACGGTGGGAAATATGAGATCATGCCAAATGGCACGGATATGGAAAACCCTGGCAAATCAAAGATTATCAAGCTCAGAAAGGCGGGACTGGAGGTAACAGGCGCCAACAGTAACGAGTTTACACTGTTATTTGTCGGCCAGCATAGGTGGGAAAAAAACGTCAGGGTTATAATTGATGCATTAAGGCTTCTGGCAGAAAAAAAAGTTGGTTTCCAGATGATATTCGTAGGTGAGGGATATGCATCAAAGGATATGAAAAAACTGGTCAGGGAATACGGTCTTACCGATAAAGTGATTTTTACCGGCCTTATAACCGACAGAAACAAACTGAAAAGTATTTATGCCTGTGCAGATCTTTTCGTTTTTCCCTCCAAATATGATAATTCTCCGCTTGTGATCCAGGAAGCGGCAGCATTTGACATCCCTTCCATTGTCCTTAAAAATAGTTCGTCGGCAGAGGGGATCACCGATAAGGTTAATGGCTTTTTGACAGACGACAACGCAAAATCCCTTTTTACCCTGATATCCGAAGTAAAGAAATATCCAGAGGTCATTAAGCTTGCCGGAGAAGGCGCCAGGAAATCGATTTATAATCCATGGGAAGGTATTGTGGATTCAGTTTACCAGAGGTATGTCGAGATCATCGAAGAAAATGTGCATAAACGCAAATCAGTCAAGCCGGAAGAAGATGACGACCTGGATGATTAGCTGAATAACGTTTCAGGCAATAACCGGCAGGTCAGAATCCAGAATGAAAGGCCTGGGCCAGCCAGAAACATAGTGCCGCGACTATAGCCGCAGCTGGGATGGTAAGCACCCAGGCAACCACTATATTCATTGCAATTTTCCAATTGATCCCGGTGAGATTTGTGACGGCTCCTACTCCTATGATAGAACCTGCAATAGTGTGGGTCGTCGATATCGGGATTCCAAGGCTGGTCGCCAGGAATAATGTGAGAGCCCCGGATGTTTCAGCAGCAAAACCATGAACGGGTTTTAACTTTGTCAGCTTCATTCCCATGGTTTTAACGATTCTCCATCCGCCTATCCCTGTACCTAATGCCATAGCGCTGAAACATGCTAAAATGATCCAGTTGGTTTGCGGATGCATAAGCGACAATTGAGTGTCGGGTGACAGCATACCAGCTGCAACCAGCAGTGCAACAATGACACCCATGGTTTTTTGTGCATCATTGCCACCATGCCCAAGTGAGTATAAGGCAGCAGAAAACAACTGGCCTTTC
>JAPLDN010000202.1 GCA_026391755.1 Bacteroidota bacterium | reverse complement strand
GCGGCAACAGGGCATATTTCGGAAACTACGACGGGCTGTTCTTTTGCGTGGATCTGAAAACGCGTAAAGAGGTCTGGAAAAAAGAAGTCGGCGGTCCCTTTGTGGCATCTCCCGCTATCGCGGCGGGAAAAGTCGTAAGTGCGACTGAGAGTAAAACTGTTGTCTGTTTTGATGCCCTGAACGGCCATGTGCTGTGGAAATTCAAAGCAGGCGGGAAAGTTGATGCCTCCCCTGTCATTGCAGTGGATTTTGTGGTCGTGGCCTCGGGCGACGGCCGACTGCGCCTGCTTGACCTGGGAACAGGAGAGGAACGCTGGGTCTATGAAACAGGCAGTGCGCTTAGCGGGACACCGGCAGTGACGGATCAGCTCATCGTTGTTGGAGCCGAAGACGGAATGGTGTACGCTTTTGGCATGGCCGATGTGAAGAAATAGGATTTAAAACGAAATAATGAAAATAGTCAATATAGTCCCGGGATTCGGGGGAACGTTTTACTGCGGCAACTGCCTGCGCGATTCAGGCTTTGCAAGCGCTTTACGCAAAGCCGGCCATGACGCAATGATACTCCCGGTATATCTCCCGCTGACGATCAGGGGAGACATAAAGGAAACACCTGTGTTTTACGGGGCAGTGAATATCTACCTCAAGCAGGTTTTCCCGATTCTGCGGTATATGCCAGGCTGGATGGAACATATGCTGAATTCAGCGACTATGCTGAAGCTGGCGGCAAGCAAGGCCGGTTCAACCAGGGCTCACGGGCTGGAGGAGCTTACCGAATCGATGCTGATGGGGAAACAGGGCCACCAGGGAAAGGAGCTGGAAGAGCTTATCTATTTTCTCCGCCATCACGAGAAACCGGATATAGTGCACTTTTCGAACGCCCTCCTGCTTGGGATGGCAAAGCAGATCAGGGAGGAAGTGGGCGTGTCTGTGGTTTGCTCCCTTCAGGATGAAGACGTTTGGGTGGATGCCATGAAAGAACCTTATCCCGGAAAGATCTGGGGTTTGCTTGCCGAGAAAGCAAGGGATGTGGATGCCTTTGTAGCTGTAAGCCATTACTTCGCAGGAGTGATGAAGAAAAAAATGCAACTGCCTGATGAGAAGGTGCATGTTGTTCATATCGGTGTAGATCCACTGGAGTATGAATATTTTCCTGATCCTCCCGATCGGCCCGCCATAGGTTATTTATCGAGGATTTACGAAGAAAACGGGTTTTCTGTCCTGGTCGATGCGTTCATACTTCTCAAATCACGGCCAGGGTTTGAGAACCTGGAACTGCATGCCAGCGGTGGCATGACGAGCGACGACAAAGCGTTTTTTTCCCTGCAGGTAAAAAAGCTTCAGCATGCCGGGTTCGGGAAAGATTTGACGGTATATAAGGATTTCAGGCCGGAAGATCTTGGTGATTTTTTCAAATCAGTTTCTGTTCTTTCCGTTCCGGTCTTAAAAGGCGAGGCATTCGGATTATACCAGCTGGAAGCCCTGGCGTCGGGGGTTCCCCTGGTCCAGCCGGCCCTGGGGGCTTTTCCCGAGATCATTGAAGAAACGGGCGGAGGACTGCTCTACGGGCCGAATACCCCGGAAGCCCTGGCCAACTGCCTTGCATCCATTTTGAATGATAAAGACGGGTTGCGGCAGCTCAGCGCTAACGGACGAAAAGCGGTTGAAGGGAGATTTGAATGCAGCTCGCTTACAGCCAGGATGCTGGAAGTATATAAGAAGATAGTATGATGCAGGATGCAGGATGCAGGATGCAGGATACGGGATACGGGATACGGGATAGGGGATAGGGTAATTAAAAATTAAGCAAATGCTTGCAGAACTTCAGGATATCAGGAAACATTTTAACCAGGCCTTGCGCACCCGGCAAAAACCCGTTCTCAACAGGGTCTCACTGCAGATAGCCGGGAACGAATCCATAGCCATAACAGGCCCCTCGGGTTCGGGGAAAACCACCCTTCTTAATATCCTGGGGACTCTCGACATACCCGATTCAGGGCTGGTGATTCTGAACGGGATGAACACCGCCGGCATGAAAGAGCCTGAGCTTGCAGCCCTGAGGAACGGGTTTATCGGCTTTGTGTTTCAGCTTCATTTTCTGTTACCCCAGTTAAGCCTTCTTGAGAATGTGCTGCTTCCCCTGTTGCCACTGAAGGACCAGGAAGCACGCAGGGCTGGACGTGAAAGGGCAAGCCGGCTTATCGTTCGTATGGGATTGCAGGACCTGGTCAGCGAGAAACCTTCCCGGCTTTCGGTAGGTGAGTGCCAGAGGGCGGCAGTTGCCAGGGCGCTTGTGAACAAACCCAGGTTGTTGCTTGCCGACGAACCCACAGGCTCCCTGGATGCTGAAACTGCCGCCCTCATGGGCCGGCTCCTGTCGGAACTTCAGAAAGAAGAGAAACTCTCAATGATTGTTGTGACCCATTCATCAGAACTTGCAGGCCAGATGGACAAGATATACAAGCTTGGCTCAGGAAAGCTGCTGCCAATTTCAAAAGGATGAACTTTACACGCCTTGTAATCCGCGATTTCTTTTACTACAGGAAAGCCTTTCTTGCAATCCTTTGCGGCGCAATTATAAGCTCTGCCGTCCTTACAGGGGCACTGGTCCTTGGCGATTCGGTAAAGTACAGCCTGGAGCGGCTCGCCGCTGACCGTCTCGGTAAAATACGTTATGCTCTTCATCCCGGGGGGAGGTATTTCAGACAGGCCCTGGCCGATGAAATACGCTGTAAGACCGGCGGCATCACAGCACCGGCAATGCTGTCGGAAGGCATTGCAGTCAATCCCGAAAACAATACAAGGATCAACCGTGTTCAACTTGTCGGGATCGACGGGCGTTTTACAAAATTCTGGGAGAACACACCATCCCCCCCTGATGACGGATCAGCGGTCATCAGCAGGAATACAGCCGAAAAACTGGGTCTAAAAGCGGGAGGCATCATTATTCTAAGGATCTCTAAAGGGAGTCTTGCTCCTGCCAATGCCCCTTTTGTCGCCGAAAAAAATCCTGTACTGGGAATACGGTTCCTGGTATCGGCTGTTGCAGGCGATGAGAAAATGGGACTGTTCAGCCTGAATAATAACCAGGAAGCCCCGTTTACGGTTTTTATTTCCCTTGATAAAATGGCCGGGATTATGGGCCTTAAAGGCAAAGCCAACTTACTGCTGATGGGGCCGGCAGAAAAGCCCGGTGACTATAAGCCCGACAGCCTGCTCCGCATGGTTTGGCAGCCTGAAGATGCGGGCATGGATTTTCATCCTTTCGGGTTAACCGGAAAATTCGAACTTACTTCCGGCCGTATTTTTATTGATGACAGTATAGCTGCGGCTGTAAGATCAGTCCTCCCCCGGGGCTCTTGCCTGATGACATACCTTGTAAACTCCTTCAGGTTTGAAGGCCAATCCACACCTTATTCTTTTGTCACTGCGGCTTCGCCGGATTTTATTGGCATGGATCCGGGCAAAAATGGCATAATTATCAATTCATGGCTGGCTTCGGACCTTAAAATTAAGGAGGGCGATTCCCTCAGGCTGAGGTATTTTACAATGGGGCCCCGCCGCAGTCTCAGTGAAGACAGCTCGGTGTTCGTGGTGCTAAGGATCAGTCCCATGCAGGATCCTATCTGGGATCCATCCCTGATGCCTGATTTTCCAGGCATGTCGGAAGCCGGGAACTGCCGTGACTGGGAAACCGGTGCGCCTGTCGACCTGAAAAAAATAAGGCAAAAGGATGAAGATTACTGGAACTCTTACCGGGGTACTCCAAAAGCCTTTATCTCACTTGCTACCGGACAGAAACTATGGTCTAATCCCTTCGGGAACCTTACATCAATCCGGTTTGAGGCGGGGGTAAAAGAACTTAATACTTTAACCCCTTCCATCATTAAAAAACTCAATCCGGCTCAACAGGGACTGGCCTTTAAACCCGTTTATCTGGAAGGGATTAACGCTGCATCCGACTCTACTGATTTTGCAGGCCTTTTCTTAAGCCTTAGTTTCTTCATAATACTGGCGGCCCTTCTCTTGGTTTCCCTGCTGTTTTCACTCCATATCCGAAGCAGGACAAAGGAGTCGGGAGTACTTTCTGCTATCGGATTCAGGAAGCAACAGATCTTCAGGGTTCTTCTTTACGAAAGCCTGGTTCTGTCTATAGCTGGAGGGATATCGGGAGCTTTTACAGGCATTCTCTATAACCGCCTCATGCTTTACGGCCTTAATACGATCTGGCAGGATGCTGTTGGGACCTCAGGGCTGCAAATGAAAATCAACGCGCTTACCTTGGTCCTCGGGGCGTTGGCAGGAACATTTACGGCTCTGCCCTTTATGCTTACTGTTCTCTGGAAGAACCTCAGGAGACCTGCATGGCTTCAGGTTTCAGCAATACAATCCGACAGCCTGATTTCACACAGGAGAGAGCTCATTCTAAGCAGGGCTATGGCCATCTTTCTTGTCTCAGGGTCCATCGCATACACTTTTTTTCTCCTGTTTTACCTGAAAACGACTAGTTCTTCCCTCTTCCTTGTGACCGCTGCCCTGATGCTCGCGGGAGGAGCATTTGCCATGTACTCTTTTCTCATAAGCAGGTCTGGATTTAAGCATGAGCCTGCATCCGGCATCTTGGCTTTGTCGTTTAAAAATGCCAGCCTGGCAAAAAACCGCAGTATAACTGTAATTATACTGCTTGCATTGGGGACCTTCAGCATATTCATAACGGCAGCAAACCGCAAGACCTTCTATGGACTGGAAAATGATGTACACTCCGGGACAGGCGGTTTCAGATATTGGGCCGGGACAGGCATTCCCCTCAGGTATGATCCTGGTTCCATGATGGGAAGGAAGGAATATGCCATTGGTGATGAATCCTGTCTTAAGAATGCAGGCATTACGGCAATACAGAAATTTGAGGGCGACGACGCAAGCTGCCTCAATCTCAACAAGGCCCAAGTCCCCTCTGTACTTGCCATCCCTCCTGAAGTTTTTAACCGGAAAGGCTCCTTCAGCTTTCTATCACTGGATAAGGGGATTGACGAAAACCATCCCTGGCTTGCCCTTCGAAAACCCCTGGGGCCGGATGTCATTCCTGCCTTTGCCGACCAGACCGTGATCACCTGGGGTCTGCATAAAAAACCCGGGGATACCCTGTTTTACACCGGGGAAAATGGGAAAAAGACCGGGCTGAAAATAATGGGTGGCCTTGATAATTCAGTATTCCAGGGATACGTGCTGATCTCCGACAGTCTCTTCCGCCTCCATTTTTCGTCTGTAACAGGCTATAAAATTTTTCTTATCGACAGCCCCTTATCTGAAGGGGACAGCATCACGAAAACCCTGGAAACGGTATTTCGCGATTATGGTATGAACACGATGCCTGCATCGGAGAAACTTGCGTCGTTCAACGCGGTTGAGAACACTTACCTTGCAGTTTTCATGCTGCTGGGGACCCTGGGAGTGATATTAGGCACCGTAGGTCTGGGGGTAGTTCTCATAAGCAATATGATCGGGAGGAAACAAGAGCTTGCACTCTATATCGCGTTAGGATTCAGCCGCAACTATATTCTGAAGCTGGTGATGGCCGAACACCTTATGATCCTTCTTGCCGGGACTTGCCTTGGTATGGTATCGGCTTTGTGCGGCATTCTTCCCTCAATGCTCTCACCTGCCTGTCAGGCCCCGGGGCTTTTATCACTGCTGCCCATACCTGTGTTTTTGCTTAACGGCATACTCTGGGTTTGGCTGCCTGCCAAAGCGGTCATGACAAGTTTACGCAAGGAGGGTTTATCAAAAGGCTTGGCAATATAGTGGGTAAGTCCACCCGATAAAATAAGGTCCCTTTCTTTAAATGTCGAATACCCGGTTATTGCAATGATGGGTATAGTTGCATACCCCGGAAGCTTCCTGAGTTCTGCGGTAACCTGCAAACCATCCATTTCTGAGCTGAGGTGAATGTCCATCAGCACGACATCATATACCCTTGACTTTGCCAGGGTAAGGGCCTCGAAACCGTCATACGCCTTGTCAATCAAAGCAGCATCCTCAAGAAAACGAGCCGTAAGATCGCAGTTGAGGGGATTGTCTTCAACTATCAGGATATTAGGGATTAATTCAGGCCAAACTTCTGCCAGGGGTTCTTTATGCGATATTTCACCAGGGTTCACATAATTTTCGCTGCCACCCTGCCTTCCGCCGCTTTCGGAAATGGGGAACCTCAGGATAAAAGTCGAACCCTGGCCCAGTTTGCTTTCCACGCTGATCTCCCCGCTCATCAGCTCAACGAACTGTTTGCACAACGTCAGTCCCAGGCCTGTACCTTCAAATATCCGACCCAGGCCTTCACTCGCCTGCCTGAATGGTTCAAAAATGATTTTCATCTGGTTTTCCGAAATCCCGATACCGGTGTCCATAATGCGGATCACAGCTTGTTCTTTCCCCTGGTAAACTTCTTTGTTTACTGAAGCGGAAACCATGCCTGTCCCTGTAAATTTAAGAGCATTATCAAGGAGGTGATGAATGATATTATTTAAAAGGTTCGAATCCAGCTTCAATTGCAGATCATTTTCAGGGCATGGAATAAGTTCAATATGCTTTTTCCTTGCAAGGTCGTTGAAATTCAGAATAAGATTATTGATTGAATCGCTTAAATTTAACTCGGTTAATTCCAGAGATGTCCTGTCTGATTCGAGAGCGGCAAGATCCAGAATGGAGTTAAGAGTAGCCATGAGCCTTTTCCCCGACGATAAAATATAATCGGCCATCTCAACATTTTCGGGATCGGTCTGCTGTTCTTTCAGGAGACCGGCAAACCCAAGGATCCCGTTCATCGGCGTCCTTAATTCGTGACTTATATTGAGCAGCAAAGAGGATTTAAGCTGGCTGAGTTCTTCGGCTTTTTCAATTGAATCCTTAAGCTCCATTTCCATCTTCTTCCTGAGCGAAATATCTCTTGCAATCCCCCAGAATCCAACCGGATTCCCCTTATCGTCCTTCCTAAGGTAAGAAGTAAGCTCAACCGGAAAAACCGTCCCGTTTTTACGCTTATATTCCTTTTCATATACCCCGGAATACCCGTGCCTGAGGATTTTCCCACTAACTATTTCCTGTTCCGGAACATGCCATTTTTCGGGTGTGAGCTGCTGGTAAGAAATTTCCTTTAATTCGTTTAAAGTATATCCCAGCATCAGTTCAAACGCTTTATTACATTCGATGAACCTGCCCTCTATATCGGTTGCCACCCACCCGTCACGGATATTCTCGAACAATTCCCTCCATCTCCTGTTGCTTTCCATCAGGGCTTTTTCTTCGAGTATTTCTTTTCTGCGGATGGCTGCGTCCCTTAACTCCCTTTCAATAGCAGGGACAAGGCGCCTCAAATTGCCTTTCATCACATAATCGCTCGCGCCCATTTTCATAGCTTTCACTGCCGTGCTTTCGCCCATGATCCCTGAAACAAAAATGAAGGGAATGTCCAGTTCCATCTTTTTGAATACTGTCAAAGCAACAAGACCACTGAAATCTGGCATTGCATAATCTGAAAGGATCAGTTCCCAGGTGTCGTTTTCAAGGGTCTCTGTAAGACCAGGCCTCGTATCCACCCTTTTCCAGATAAGCTCATAGCCGGCTTTCTGTAATTCATCGATCAGCATCTGGCAGTCTTCCTCCTGGTCTTCAATGAAAAGTACTTTTAACTGCTTTTTCATAAGGCTAAATATTTTTCGACAATCCCGAGAAGGTCATCCTTCCTCATTGGCTTTGAAATATAATCGGTACATCCTGCCGAAAAAGATTTTTCACGGTCATCCGACATTGCATAAGCAGTCTGGGCAATGACAGGCATATTCCGATTTCCTGCCTTCATCTTCTTTGCAACTTCATACCCGCTGATATCAGGAAGTTTGATATCGAGCATCACCAGGTTAATCTCAGGATGCCCCTCAAAAAGTTCCAGGGCTTCTTTCCCGTTCCACGCATGCAGCACCCTGATGGAGCTCCTTGAAAGTAAAACCTCTATAAACTCGTAGTTCTCGGCCTGGTCTTCAACGACCAGGACTGTATGTTTTGCCTGTGTTTTAAGAACCGGTTTTTTTACACTGACGGGTGTTTCACTTTGCACCTTAGCGGAACTCAAGGGAATGGTAAAAAAGAAAATACTCCCTTTGCCTGGTTCTGATTCAAGCCATATATGGCCTCCCATAGCTTTTACATAAGCCCGGGTAATCGATAAGCCAAGGCCATTGCCGCCTAGATTTCCGGATACCTTTACATCCAGCTGCCGGAACCTGTCAAAGATGAGGTCTTTGTGCATAGGTTCAATCCCTATGCCGCTGTAGATGGAATCCATCATTGCATTGAGATCAAATTCCGAATTGATCAGATCGATCTGCCCTGCTTCAATTTTTGAAATATCAATAAGATCATTGATGATTTGAAGCAACTGCCCGCAATTCTCATTGATCACCCTGGTAAATTTTTCCCTGTCTTTAGCGCTTGTATCAGGATCGTCGAGGAGGCTTGCAAATCCAATGATCCCGTTCATCGGTGTACGTATCTCATGTGACATGTTGGCCAGGAATGCCGATTTGAGACGGTCGCTTTCCTCGGCTTTTTCCTTGGCTGTGATGAGCTCCTTTTCGGCCTCTTTACGGGCCGTGATGTCCTGCAAAACACCCATGACTTTTATGCTCTGACCTTTCTCATCCTTAAATAATTCGCCTCTTGAATAGATTTCTCTTATCTCACCGTCGGAAGCACGGCGAATTTGAAATTCCATCTGATAATCAAAACTTCCCTTAAGAAGATTCTTCAAGGCTTCATCAAGTTTTGACCGGTAGGAAGGGAGAACCTGCGATTGAACAAGTTCCAGGGGAAATACAGGCGAACTATACTCCAGTCCGTATATCCTGAACGCTTCTTCAGATCCCCACATCGTATTAGACCTCAGGTCCAGTTCCCAATTGCCGACATGGGCAATTTCCTGGGCCTTTTGCAGCCGGAGTTCGCTTTCCTCTAATGCATCCCTGGTCTTCTTCAACTGCGTTATATCCAGGATTGAAGAAAGGAAATATTTCATTCCGCCTACTGTAACGATACTGATGGAAATAAGGACATCCATTTGCCTTCCGTCCTTCATACAGGTGACGGATGGCATCCCGTAAACTTTTCCCTGCTGCTTTACTATGCTTACAAGTTTTTCCCTGTCTTCATGATTCACAAATACCCCTAACTCTTCAGAAGTACGGCCTATAACTTCCTCCCGGGTGTAACCGGTATCCTTCAGGAATAATTCGTTGACATCGCAGTACTTCCCGTCAGCAACTGAGGTAAGGGTCATGGAAACCGGGCTTCTGTGGAAAATGGCCGATAATTTTTCCTCGCTTTCGAGCAGCATCTGTTTTGCAAGTTTCTGCTCAGTAATGTCATGACAAATAACCATATCGGCTTCCTGTCCTTCATAATCAATCTTCGTTCCCCTGGATTCTATCCAGCCTGTGCTTCCGTCCTTCTTCACAAACCTGTATTCGATCAGCATAGAATCACCCTTATGAACTTTTACAAGGTCGTTAATCGCCTGCGGGATAGAATCTGGATGCAGGAGTTCAGTCATATTCCTGCCAGGGAACTGGTTGTTTTCCGATTCAGGATAGCCCAGGATACGTTGTACTGCCGGATTGGTGTACAGGATACGGCCGCTGAAATCGATGATAACGATTCCTTCCATCAGATTATTAACAAGTGTGCGGTACTTTACCTCGCTTGCAATAAGGGTTTTTTGGGATTCCACATCCCGGAGGTCAATATCCATTATTCCTCTTTATTATGGGAAAGCTGATTAAAGAAGTTTTATTTTCTTAAATCAAAAATATGAAAATAAACGGGATGTAATACAAATATTAGGTCTGTAAAAAATCTTATGCGGATTTGAACCTTAGAAATCTGCAGAAGATCGTTTCCCCGAAAGTTCATATTCATACTGATGATGAACTATAATATTCCCATGCTATAGTCACCGGGTCACGGTTCACGGTTCGCAGATCACGTTTTTTTTCGTATCTTTGCACCCCCAAACTTAAAACCATAGCCCTGATCCCGCAAGGATGGTTTGTCATTCTTAGCCGGGATCGTTTTTTTTATCGTCTGCGGATGACATTACCCAATTGAATATGAAAGACATCAGAAATATTGCAATCATCGCCAATGTCGACCATGGCAAGACCACCCTGGTCGACCGTATCCTTTACCAGGTTAACCTGTTCAGGGCTAACCAGCAAATGGGCGAACTTATCCTCGACTCCAATGACCTGGAAAGGGAAAGAGGGATCACTATCTTATCAAAGAATGTTTCGGTGAGATACAAAGGAGTAAAAATCAATATTATCGATACACCCGGCCACTCCGATTTCGGAGGGGAGGTTGAACGTGTCCTCAACATGGCCGACGGTGTTTTATTGCTTGTCGATGCCTTTGAAGGACCCATGCCACAGACCAGGTTCGTTCTCGACAAAGCACTTGAGCTTGGGAAGATCCCCATTGTCGTTATCAACAAGGTCGATAAACCCAACTGCTCTCCCGACGAAGTCCAGGAAGCAGTTTTTGAACTGATGTTCAGTCTTGACGCTACCGAGCAACAGCTGAATTTCCCTACTGTTTATGGTTCCTCGAAACAGGGATGGATGAGTGCCGACTGGAGAACTCCGACTACCGACATATCCTATTTGCTCGACACTATTATAAGTCATATACCTCCCCCTGCAACGGCACCAGGTACCCTGCAGCTCCAGATCAGTTCGCTGGACTATTCTTCTTATGTAGGGCGGATTGCGGTAGGCAGGATCTCCAGGGGATCGGTCAAGGCGGGGATGCCGGTTTCCCTCGTAAAGAACGACGGTACCATTCTGAAATCGGTCGTAAAGGAATTATACCTTTTTGAAGGCCTGAGCAAGGAAAAAGTGAAATATGAAGTCTTTGCCGGTGAGATCTGCGCGGTTCTCGGTCCCGAGAATTTCGATATCGGCGATACCATTGCTGATGGTGAAAACCCTGAAGGACTTAAACGTATCAGCGTGGATGAACCCACCATGAGCATGGTATTCACCATTAACAACTCTCCTTTTGCCGGGCTTGAAGGCACTTATGTTACATCACGGCACCTGAGGGAGCGGCTGTTTCACGAAACTGAAAAAAACCTTGCGCTCAGGGTTGAAGAAACCGCTTCTCCCGATACATTTAATGTTTTCGGAAGAGGGATACTTCATCTTGCCATCCTGGTCGAAACAATGAGGCGTGAAGGTTATGAGTTTCAGATGGGACAGCCTAAGATCATTACGAGGATGATCGACGGGGTGCTTAACGAACCTATCGAAAACCTCAAGATCCAGGTTCCGGAAGCTTTTTCAGGCAAAGTTATTGAGATCGTAACCAAACGCAGAGGAGAGATCGTCAATATAGAACCCAAGCGCGACCGCATTACCGTGGAATTCAATATTCCCGCAAGAGGCCTCATTGGCATCAGGAACCCTATTCTCACCGCCACAGAAGGCGAAGCCATCATCGGACACCGTTTAAAAGGATTTGAACCCTGGAAAGGGGAAATGCAGGGCAGGATTAATGGTTCGCTGATTGCAATGGAGAAAGGCCAGGCTATTACCTATTCCATAGACAAATTGCAGGACCGGGGAAAATTTTTCATTGAACCCGGTGATGAGATTTATGCCGGACAGGTTATCGGCGAGCACACAAGGGGGAACGACATCCTCATCAATGTGATCAAGACCAAGAAACTTTCCAATATGAGGGCCACCGGGAGCGATGATAAAGCTGTGATTTATCCCGCCATAAAATTCTCTCTTGAAGAAGCAATGGAATACATACAGGGAGACGAATATACCGAAGTAACCCCTAAATCAATCAGGATCCGCAAGATCATTCTCGACGAGATCGAACGCAAACGCGCAGAGAAAAAGGCATGAGCCATGAGCCACAAGTCCTGAACCTTGAGCCGAAAGGCTTTAACTGTGATCCGGATAGCAAGACACCTGCCACTCATCACTCTTCACTCATCACTCATCACTCATCACTCATCACTCTTCACTCATCACTCTTCACTCATCACTCATCACTCTTCACTCATCACTCATCGCTCATCACTCATCACTCTTCACTCATCACTCATCACTCTTCACTCATCGCTCATCACTCATCACTCATCACTTGTCACATTTCATCGTATCTTTGATCCTTCTTCAATTCATTGGCCATGATTT
>JAPLDN010000113.1 GCA_026391755.1 Bacteroidota bacterium | reverse complement strand
GAGGCAATAATCTTAAATCCATCTTCTGAATGGGTCATTGCATCCCTGATCATGGGAATTATATCCTTTCGGTCTTTGTCTATTGAAAAATGTTCTAATTCCATGTCTCCTTTTACAGGAGCATACGAATAATTGCCCAATGAAAAATCGCAGGAATTAATATGAGTGCGGGTTAAGGAATACCTGGAACCTTTAGCTCCAAAATAAGCATCTAAAATCAGATCGCGTTTTTTTTTGCTTAATTTGTTTAACAAATAAGCAGAGGCCTCAGTGAACGACCCGCCAAATCCGGTGATGGTTTGAAATTTTTGGCCAGGTAACAATTGAATGGATACAGTTTCTCTTCCGGAAGGAAATTCAGCTATTCTTTTCAGCTTATTGCCATTTGCAGAAGTTTCAAAGACATTGACCGGCAGGTTATTTTGCTTTACATCGCAATTCATTAAAGTGATCATAAGAGAACTGGCCAAGTAGAATCCGAATCTCTCTATTCTCATTTTAATCTGCTTCCTTGTATACCCTGACATAATCCACAAGCATAGTTTGAGGGAAAGGAGTCTGGCTTGTAGGAAAACCTACATAGTTACCGCCCACAGCGACATTCAGAATAATAAAGAAAGGATGATTAAAAACCCAGTTCCCGGTTACGTTGCCAGGAGTAATTTCCTGATATAGTGTGCTGTCAACGAAGAAATCTATAAAATTTTCCCCCCATTCAACCGCAAATACATGGAAGTTAACATCAAATCTTTCATTCCCGAATGCAAAGCTTTTTGTAATTCCTCCAGCTCCTGAATATCCTGGACCATGCACTGTACCATTTATAATGTTTGGTTTTTGTCCCCGAAGTTCCATGATGTCAATTTCTCCACATTGAGGCCATCCCAGAGAATCTACATTAGCGCCTAGCAACCAGAATGCCGGCCAGATTCCCGGTCCCCAGGGCGTTTTAATGCGGGCTTCAAAACGTCCGTATGTTTGTTCAAGTTTCTTTAAAGTTTTAATACGAGCCGAGGTAAAACCTGAACCGGCATATGACTCAGCTCTGGCAGTTATTACTAAATTACCATTGCCGTCTAAAGATGCATTTGAAGTTCGATTTGTGTAATATTCTAATTCCGCATTGCCCCAACCGTCGTGATTTGGTCCGGTTCCGATATCAAATTGCCATTTGGCGGAATCGGGCGACATCCCTGCTGTGCCATTGAAATCATCACTCCACACCAGCTGCCAATTCCGTTGTTTAATTTTTTGAACATTATCTTTTTGACATCCGAACAGTGTAATAAGCAATAATGAAAATATGGCTGCCGGAACTATTTTTATGATAATATTTTTCATAAATTTAATTTTTGAGATGTGACATAAAATGCATTAAAATCTATTTGTGGAATAGGATATTGTCTATAAAAACATCTCCATTCCCCTCAAATTTAAATTGGAATACATTCGTTAAATCCACGGGTGCAAAAGAAGATAATGGAATATCCACGGAAGACCATCCTGAAGTAGGAACAGTTAAAATATAAGGCTTTTCAACGGGTCCGGGACTGATCAGGTAAACGTTAAGTGAAGTTGAAATGGATGACCAAAAATCCAGGTGCAGATAACTCATGGATGTAACATTCTGGTTGCTGGCCAGCTGGATTCCCTGATAATTTAATCCCGCATATTTAAGGGTATTATTTCCTTCGATAAGAATCTGGGAAAAGATAGTAGTCTGACCCCAGTTAGGATTTAAATCTGTTCCGGCCAGGTTGGTATAAGCATCACTGAATACAGAGAGAACGTTTGCCGGGCTGAAAGTCGGAGTAGGAGCAGGAGTTGTTGGTGCAGGTGGCGGGGTTCCTTTATTATAGAAGAATACATTATCAACATAAACGTCAGGTAAATCGCCTGAAAGAACCAATTGAGCCAAATGAGATCTGCTCTTTAATCCTGAGAAGCTTAAAAAAGGAATATCCAGGCTTATCCATTGTTGAGTTGCCAGGGGCGGACTGGGAATAGTAACTTCAGATTCGGAATTATCAGTGCCACCCACAACGCCGTCTGAGCCGAAATCAACTAACTTGATTTTAAACGTTTTATTACTGGTAGTATTTGGGGTCCATATATCCAGGTGAAAATAAGTCATGGCACTGGCATCGATGGGGTGTGAAGTAAACTCAATACCTACGAAATTAAGGGTTTGATAATGTATTACATCATCTCCCTGTATTTTAATAAACTGGTTTTCGGCTGTTGAATATTGCCAGTGAGCGTTCCATGTATCCACCGGCACATTTGTATATGCGTTACTGTATAATGAAATTACTTTATCACTGCTGAACGTAGGAGTTGGGGGAGGTGAGGCGGGTCCAGCCGGTTTGCCGGTTGAATGAATTGTTAATGAACCTTTTGCAGCGACATTCCCCACTTTTGCCGTAATCACAGCCGATCCACTATCGGCTATGGTTACAATTCCCATCGAATCTACCGTTGCTACTGAAGTATTGGAGGAGGCAAACGTGAAATAGGAAGCAGTCAAATTAACTTTTTCATTTATTCCGGTAGGCAGATTAAATACAGCATACAAATTACCTATTGTTATGTTATCACCGGCTTGAACATTGTTTATAACCGTATCCGCTCCGTTAAACATTCCAAATTCTGAATGCGCGATGGTCCCCAATGCTTCAAACTTAAGATCATCAATCCAGAATGTATAACCTCTTCCATCCTGCGGTGATGCCGCGTAAAAAAACATACCTTTTTCCTGCGTAAGCAAAGATGGATTGGGAATAGGGATGTAATATTCCATCCAATTTGAGTTAACAGTCAGATTTGTGAGGGAAACCTGATATTTTGATGCTCCCATATCATTACCGAAGCCTACTATGTTAATTGTTGCCGGTTGAGATGCTTTGGCCCAAAAAGTAAGCACGGTGTATCCCGACAGATCACGGGCCGGATTTGTTCCAAAAACTCCACCTGCATAAGAACCATTAGGATCACCCAGATCAGGAACTTCAAATTTCATAGAACACGTCCCTGAATATCTTACACTGTAGTCTACACTGAATGCTGTTACTTTCGAGGTTCCAAAGGCAGCATAATACAATCCGGAACTGAATCCATCGTTGAAAATATCGGCCGTTGTCGGATAAGTTGCCAATTTTAATCCATCAAGTTTTCTTTCACAGCTGACTGCTATTAACAGAATTGTTACCAGAGCAGTTATTGAACAAATTGATCTTAAATTTTTCATCTTTATCAATTTTTTTGATTATTTGCCAAAATTAAAGTGAAGGTAAAATCTGATTTCCCATTCATCACCATTTCCATATCCCACTGCGGTAGGGTCAGGCACCCAATTGCCGGAATTGTCCAGTGTTTTTACAGGGCAATATCGTGGTGAATACTGGTCAAGGCTGCGCCATGTACAACGAAGGCCCACTTTTGTTTCAGGCAGGATAAACCATTTGCGCTTTGAAACAGAATACGACAGATCTGCCATTAACTGAAGAGGGTAAGTTAAGTTAAAGTCGCGATGATAATCGTATGGTCCCCAATCATTAACTTTAACAGCTGAAATTAGTTTGAGTTTTTTGTAAACCAGTCGTACATCAGTACCAAAACGGCTGATCAATCTTCCATCACTTCCATTTGCCTGGCCCGTACCCCCGTAAAGATTTACAATAAATCCAAAGTCGGGAGTAATTTTTGACACAATCCTTGAACTGATCTCCCATAAATCATGTGCGGGTGGCGCACCGGGGAAAGCAAAAAGCGTACGTCCGTTTGCCATAATACCTATTGCAGCATCCTGTGTTGTAGGCAGATGACGATAAACAAAATCGGCACTGATTGCAAAGGGAGCATCTTCCATCTCATCATTATCCCATGCCCACATCCAGGTGCCGGGTGTAGGATCGTACGCAATTAAAAGTTCACCAGCCGTGGTTTCCCTGTTTTGCCTGACAGCAAACGGGTCATCAATTATATTTCTCGGTCTTCCGGGAGCAGGGACATCGCTTGATATTGGTCCTACAATGGGTTTTTGCCATAAGAAATTCGGAGCTATCTGAAAATCACCTATTGTATATGTCATGCCCATTAAAAAATTATACTGGTTGCCGCTTCCGCAATCTTTAAGACGCCATCCGGTAAAAGTTTTCGTATAATCTGCACCACCACTGGCAACCAGTCCCATCACCGCTCCCTGCGCATATATATTGACTGGTCCGGACGAGAAGGTTATTTTAGCTTTCCCTCCCCAATTGTCCATTGATGTTATTTTGTCCTGATATACTATATAATTTCCCGGACTACCGTCAACTAACTGAAACGTTTCACCGTTTCTTGGCTGACCTGACCATAAACCACCAAGATCGAGAACAACTTTTCCAAAATTTGCTTTTACGTCCAGTAAAGCTCTCCGGTTTTGCGGAGTAGGGATGGCAAAGGAACTTTGAGCCGCGGTATTTTGGGCTAAATCTTCATGATAAATTCCGGTTAACGTAAAGATTCCCAGTTTTCGGCTGTATTTTACCAATATTGCCGGATTCGCGCCCCACCAAAGCTCAGGGCCAAAAGCAACTTTTAAACCATCCAGTGCTTTTTTACCCTCGAACTCAAAACCAAAAGGTGCGTCGCCATTATAAATATCAATGTTTGGTCCATAATTTGCTTCCGGATATAATCCGAAAAAATCACCTTCGTATCCCCAGTGATAATGCCCTGTACGATAAAAACTTGTAAGATTAAACCATTTATTTACCCAGGTAAAATCGAAATTATATACTTGTATTCGATTTATTGAAGGTATAGCATAAGGACCCTGATTAGTTTCTACAGTCTGAGGGCGACCATGATTTTCATAAAATATTTCATCAATCGGATTTTCGGCTACATGTCCGAGAATATTGAAAGATACATTTGCTTTTATATTTTCGGTAGGTTTCGCTTCAACTCCAATATAAAAGGACTCCATATGGTCAAAACCAAGAAAACTCGGATAAGTCTGAGTTACAGCTGAAGCGTCTTTTTCTTTCGGCGTGGTAATTTTATCGCCGCCGGTACTGAAAGTAGTTATTTCCGCCCTTACATTAATATTTATCTTTTTTGCCATTTCAGTAATCAAAGAAGCGTTATCGCCCCTGGCTTTTAAAACTTCGTTTGTTAACCGGATATTTGAAAAATACCTGGTTATCGAATCGGCTGTTACATTATTGGCAAACGGATTTAATTGATGAGCTTGTTGTAATGCATAATATGCAGCACGAGGATATAATTGATAATGTCCTCTTTCATCTGTTTGACCTTTTGCGCATATCCCGAACCACTCCTCATTCATATTATTCTCTCCTGGTTTATAATCGTTGTAACCGCCATTAGACCAGGAAGCATGAGTGTCATGAATGTTTAAATTATCGGTTTGCTTATATTTCCACCATCCATCACTGAACTGAAAAGTAAATCCTCCGATGCAATTGTTTGCTTTTCCTAAACCTGCTGCATTTTCATAAATTTCTTTCCAATTGTTTGTCAAGTAGTACGCCTGGGATTGCTGATCTTCTTCATTGCTGATGGCATTAAAAGCGTCAGCGCCAAACTCGGTAAACATGATTGGTTTTTTTAATCCTTCTTTTGTTTTTTGAAATGCGTCTGTAAACGAAACACCGCGATACATATTACAGCCAAGAATATCAATATCTTTGCACTCCTCGGCAATAATATTAAGGAAAAGGATATCTCCATTACATATTGCTACAGGATGAGAATTATCGATAGTTTTCATTGCCAGAGCTGCTTCGTTAAAAAGTTTATACAATTCTTTGGCATCAAGGGTTGATTTTCTTTGCTCGACGGGAATATCTTCCGTTTCAGCTCCACGCCAGAAAAGTCCGTAATTGTTTTCATTGCCTAATAAATACACGAGCAAACCCGGAGTATTTTTATAATCTTCCACCATCCCGGTCACTTCCTTGAGAAGCAGGTCGTGCACACGTGAATCAGAATAATCAGTATTCGGGAACCAAGTGCCCTTTAATGTCAGACCATATCTTCCGAAAGAATGATTTAGCATTGTGTAGATACCATATTTCTCGTAGATATACTTAATCCACTTTGGCTGAATGCCGACATACACACGAATGGCATTTACCCCCATGTTTTTTAACAAGGGCATTTCCATATCAAGTGCGGTTTTAATAAAATCATCCGGTTGCTTCCACAAACTATAGGTATAATTGGTACCAATAGGAAAGTAATCCCAATTCATGCCATTAATCATAAAATTGTTACCATTGACCAATAGCTTAAATCCTTTATTGTTATTAACAACAGATACCTGGTCAGCCTGCGCCAGAGTATAAGTTGTTGTAAACAAGAAAAAAACAACTGCCAATAAAGCTTTTTTCATAGTATTATTATTTTACGGGTTAATAGATGCCTTTTTGCGATTTGAATCAGTTTTATTTACATTTTTTCATAGTTGCAATGATTTCAGATCTATTCATATCAGTATTTGATATTTTCATTTTTATCCCAGATTCCCCAGAAAGCTCCTACATCGCCTTCGGCACCAACTTTCCATGATTCGTCAAACGAAGTAAAGTAAAAAATATCAACATCTTCTTCTTTTGACCATAATTGAGTATTGATAAAATATTTCATTGCATTTTCCATGGAAGGCTGCGCTCCTTTGTAATCTTCTCCCTGACTAGGCCATCCGGTTTCTGATATAATTACATTTTTAAGGCCTCCACCTGCGTGCAGAGCCTGGTAAAACATTGTTTTCATATACATCAGTGAATATTCCAGCTGACAGCATTCCCAGAACGGATAGCAGTTTGCTAAAATAACATCACATGCCTCCGTGATTTTTGGACGGGCAGAGAATTCATAATATGCATCAACATATCCAACGGGTACGTTCGGAATTGCAGCTTTTACTTTATAAATACAATCTAAAAGTTTAATTTCGGTCAAATCATGACGATATAATACTTCATTTCCAACAGCAGCTATATCGACATAGCCTTCTTTTGCTAATTTGATAAGCGCTGCAATTTCCTGTTCATTTTTATCAACCTCTTTACCTAACCAGGCGCCAACCAAAGTTTTAATGCCAAACTCTTTGGCAATTTTCGGGACCAACTCATTGCCTTCAATACAGGAAAAAGAACGAACCCACTTTGTGTAAGGTTTTATTATTCCCATTCTTCTTCTGATTTGATTTTCAGAAAGTACATTTCCCGGCTTTTGCCCTTCTTCATATGGGCTGAAACAGAGTCCGTGCGTTCCTTCATTCAAAACTTTTCTGAACAGATCCTGTATTTCAACTTTGGTTTTATTGGCAAAATCTACTCCTGCCAAAGCCATAATTTTTTCTTCTCTTACCGACATATCTTTTAATTTTAAAGATAGTATTAAACAGATAATCCCTTCCGATTATAACTCTCCCCTGCGTTCAACTAATGTACTTCGTATTTCACGGGCTCTTTTTTCGGTAATATCATAGTTCCACATAATCAAAATCGCTAACAGCCCGGTAACTACAGGAATAATGATATCTGCAAGACGAAGTTTTGTAAGCGTATCCATAGTTTGAGTAGGGAGAGCAGGGTCAAATCCTACTCCGCTAAGAACAAACCCGCCAAATAAAACTGCAAGAGAAGTTCCAAGTTTTACCATCCACCAGTAAATTGCGCCAAAAGTGGCTTCTTTACGTGGCATCCCGTTTTTCAATTCATCGTAGTCGCATACATCGGCGGTCATTGACATCATCAGGGTGAATAAACCACCGATTCCAAAAGAAATTAAAGGAAGCGGCACAAACATTAACCAGTGTGTTTCTATAGCATATTGAAACGCCCACCATTTCAAAATATAGCCAACTGTTGAGATAACAATGGATATAATAAAGGCATTTCTTTTCCCTAATTTGCCTGACATAAAAGTTATAATTGGAATTACTAAAAATGCAGTAGCAAATGAACTTACGGTACCAAACAAACCAATCCACAGAGTTGAAATATCCTGAACTTCCTGTCCTTTTGGAAAAACATAATACATAATGATAAAAACACTGAATGATGCGATTAATTGAAAACCATTAAACACACAAAATGTAGCTCCGCAAAGACGTAAAAAAGGTACATTTTTAACTGTCTCTGCAAATCCTTTAAAGAAATGTTTCATGTTTTCAGCAAGATTCTTTAACGACAATTTCGATTGACCAGATATATTAGTCTGGTCTATTTCTTTGCAGAATAAAGCCGGTAAAACGCCAAGTATCAAGCATAAAAACCCTATGTAAACAGCGAGATGCCGGGAACCTGCAGCCGCCATATGGGGATCTTTACCATAAAAATTATAAATAATATATAGAAACCATGGAGATATCATCCATGCAAACTGACCTAAAAACTGGGATACCGCCATTAATCGGGTTCGTTCATTATAATCGGGTGTCAATTCATATCCAAGACCAATAAGTGGTGCTGCAAAAACAGTCAAACCAATGTAAAAAAATAATGAAATAATAAGGATGTACCAAAAATTGAACATCTGAGAATGTCCGATAAAAACCTGCCACATAATGATGAAAAGGATACTGGTAACAATAGAACCTATGAAAATATAGGGTTTCCTGCGTCCCCACTTCGAACGTGTATTATCAGAAATGTAACCCATTATTGGATCCAGGATTGCATCCAGAAAGCGGGGTATAGCAGATAAGATACCCGCTAGATAAGGATCCATTCCAAAAATAATTACAACTGCTCCCATATATGCTCCGACAGCCGCAGGGAATAACTGATTGGCTAAGCTTCCTGCACCAAAGGCTAACTTTTGTCCAATTGGCACAATATCTTCCGGCTTTGTTATATAATGCTCCATTCTGTTTGTTTTGTTTAAATTAGTATTAGATTAATCAGCGAACAATCGGATTTTTTTCTTGCCATTTTACAGGATCTCGGCTTATTGAAATACTTTTTTAGGTTTTCGGTCTACATTAAACAAACCCCAGTGTTTTTCGGGTTCGAGGGCTTCTGGCGAGCCTTTCCAGGGCTCATCAAATGCCTCGAAAACAAAAGTCAGAATACCTTCTTTTTCGCTCCACTCAACCAGGTCGTTATAATAGATGGCCTGGAATTCCTCGCTTGCATTTTCAGGATTGATACCACGGCCGCTTGAATTCGTTGCCCAGCCTGCTTCGGTAATAATAACAGGCTTATCAGGATATCTGTCGGCAATGCCCTGGTAATTCTGTTTCGTGTATTCCATGGCTTCGTGAATATGTTTATACTCCCAGATCGGGTAAGAATGAATTGAAATAAAATCGACTTCATCCACCAGGCGTTTTAGTTTGTCGTACCAGGGGACATAACTTTCACAGAAAGTAACGGGCTGTCTGGCTTCTTTTTTTATCATCTTCACATAGCTGATCACTTTTTCAACCGACACATAATGATCGGTCCAGTCAACGGTAGCTTCATTGCCCGCCGAAAGTGAAAAAATAATATCAGGGTATTGATTAGCCAGTTTTATGAGTTTCCTGATTTGTTTCAGGTTATTTTTCTTATTCTTTTGCAGTTCTTCTTCTGTATAGATGGTGCCCCAAGGACAACCAAAATTATTCAGTTCAGCACCAATATAGGCACCAAGCATAACTTTGAGGTCAAGTTTTTCCAGGTCGATAACTTTCAGAACTGTTTCGGCATGCAAGCTGCAATCGTACAAACGGATGTATGCACAATGTTTCTGAAGTATGAGCAGGTCTTCCTTTATCTGTTCATAAGCAGGATACACACCCGAATCAGGGCTCTGCCCGTGCCTGTATCCTGAGTAGCATAGTGCTTTCCCTCTAATAAGACGAAATGTTTTATAAAAATTCATTCAGTAAATTTATTTCACATGCATTGATTTCAGAATTTGGCTAATTAACAAGATCGCGGATCAAAACATCTACCCGGGCCAGTTCTCCGGTACGCTGAAATATTTTGGCAGATATTTCTTTTCCAATTGTATTCCCCGGAATTGAAATTTCCTTCCCGCTGCTGAATGTTAAAAAGGTTTTATCTTCGACGGAAGCAGTGTATATTATTGGAACCTGGCAAAACGTGAAGCCCAGCTGCCCGGCTTTCAGTGAAATCTGCCGCTTTTCACGCTGCAGATCATAATACTCAAACTCACTTTCATGATTCAAAAACTCTTTCGGGTTTAGTAATGAAGGCTGAAATTCTAACTTCCCGTTTTCAATATGGATTCCAAGTTCCCTTATCCGCGAAAGAAAGTCCTCTTTCACCTGCCCGGTCATTCCTGGCTGCTGGGCTCCGGCATTTCCCGGGGTGTGAGAATAAGCATCGGTTGGGAAAGCGCCATACAATTCCGGCGATTTGTATAATCCTATTCCCGCCTTTATTTCGTAATAGTGATCTTTGATCTTACCAAGCACAACTGGATATGCCCCTGCTCTTATTCCCCTGAAATAACATTCCTGGGCAGCAAGCAACAATTTGGATACCATATGCCAGTATATGCTCCCCAGTCCTTCGTACCCATAAAAAGTTCCCGAACGCCCGGTGAACGACTGATGATCGAAAATCTCTTCGAAAATTGCCAGAACCTTTTCTTTCTCTTCGGCAATAAGGGACGAATAGGCAGCTGGATCCAACCGGTTCAAGGCATTTTCCAAAACGGAAGCATTCCTGAATCTACCATTAAAATGGAAGTTACCTGAATTATCCTTGCTTAAAATTGACAAATCATTGCCTGAAACCAGTTTGCTGAGCAATTTTGATTCTTTAACCTTGCCGTGGGGAATATTATTCTTTTCGACGAACCTCGGCAAATGCCTGTCGGGATAAAGCAGGTAACTATACTGGTCGCGGCGGAATAGATTGCTCCATTTCAACGAATTAAGCACATCAAGACTTTCCTGTGCCGATAAATATCCTGAACTTAAAACTGCCACTTGCCCTTCCAGCATTTCGTACAAATGACGGATTGAGATCCCTTTTTCAGAAATTGAAATTAAGTTATATGAATGGTAAAGCCCGTCGGCACGCTTGTTTACTTCTATGGATTGATCAATGTAGGCAACGCTGAGTTTTGCAAATTCAGCCAGGGTTTTAACCGGCATTGTTTTCTTTAAACCGGAAAATGAATTAGTATAAATGGCAGTTCTGTAGTCCGTTGCTGCTTCACCAAGTGCATCTGCAAACCGGCGCCGGTCGGCATCCGAAAACCCGGTTTGGAGAAGCATGGTGTTGCCGGCAAATAATGAATGTACTGCCTGGAACAATTTTGAAACTTCCTCCGAAATAATTATTTCATGAAGATGCGATTCGTCAAACCGTTCTGACCAAAACTGGAGGGAACGCCTCAAATAGCAAAGAGTTACTATTGAAACCCCGTTTCCGACCAGGGCGTTGTTTGCATCGTTCCATTCGGGACGTTGGGTATTGAGCCATATGCCGGCCTCAGGGATAAAATTGCATAATTTAGCCAGTATTGAAACGAGAATCTTTTCGGTCAGGTTAACCCTGTAAATATCACCGCCGCTGATTGTTAATAATCGGCCATCAGCACCGGTTTGTTCAACCATCTCATTAATTTTTTCATTCAGAGCGAAATCGAACAGGATGGTATCTTTCGGATTTTTAACCATCTCGTAATATGGCTTTATCCGGTATGGCACATTGGC
>JAPLDN010000075.1 GCA_026391755.1 Bacteroidota bacterium | reverse complement strand
GGGGAGATCTTAGCCCTTGTCGATGAACCTGCTCATTACCGGCCTGTAACTATCGATACGCCGGTCACGTAAAAAAGGCCAGTGTACACGGATCTCATCGATCACACCCAGCCTTAGTTTTTCGATATGCACTTCTTCCTTATCGTGTGAGGCCTGGAAAATAAGGTCGCCAAATGGGGAAGAAACGAATGAACCTCCCCAGAAATTCATATTTCCTTCCCGGCCTGTACGGTTAACCGATACGACATAGACGCCGTTAGCAACGGCATGCCCTCTCTGAACTGTCTGCCAGGCCTGGTATTGCTGACGGTTTGTCTCAGGATCCTGTTTCGCATCCCAGCCAATGGCTGTAGGATAAAATATGATCTCGGCGCCTTTCAGTGCAACAATCCGGGCTGCTTCAGGATACCATTGGTCCCAGCAGATCAGGGTTCCTATACAGCCGTACCTGGTCTTAAAAACCTTGTACCCCCCGTCGCCGGGAGTAAAATAGAACTTCTCGTAGTAACCCGGATCATCGGGAATATGGTGCTTGCGGTATTTGCCCAGGTATTTTCCGTCGGCATCGATAACGGCAACTGTATTATGGTAGATACCGCGGGCTCGTTTTTCAAACAAAGAAGCAACAAGGACAATGTTAAGCTCCGCAGCCAGATCCTGTAAGGCGGATGTGGTTGGCCCGGGGACTGCTTCCGCAAGCCCGAAATAATCATAGTTTTCTTCCCAGCAGAAATACTTTGATAAAAACAATTCCTGGAGGCAAATGATCTGCGCCCCTTTACCGGCAGCCTCCCTGATCAGGCCAACCGATTTCTCCAGGTTGCCGGGCTTATCGCTCCCGCATCTCATCTGGACTAATGCTACCGATACATTCTTTTCGGACATTTTAAATGAGAATTATCATTAAAGGCCAAGCAGTATTTTTTTGGTAAATGTCATTCCGTCATGCTGAACAGCCAGCACATATACGCCCCGGCCGAAACCGTTGCATGAAATGACTATGCGGCTATTCGAAACAAAGACCGCTGGCAAGGAATACACTTCACGTCCTGTCATATCGTATAGCCTGGCATTCACGCTCTGTTCCTTCGGGAATTCACAAAACACGATCAGCCTGCCGGTTTCCTTATCCTGGTATACCGAGATCCCCGAGGAAGGGTCCTGCTTGCCCACGCCCACCGTATAATCCAGGGACAAGTCATCCACCCACAGCGTTGTACCAACATGCATATCGGTTTGAGCGCTGGAAACGGCAATAACATTCATGGTGTCGGGAGTAGTCGGTGTGATATAATTGATATAAGCCGAGAAATGAGTCCAGTCGGTAGTTGCCACCCTGGCGCTGAACAGGCCGCCACCAATAGTATCCCTTATACCGGCAGTGGTTTTGTACAATATGATCCCTATGGTACAGGAGTCACCGCCAACTGGCTGGAATTTATAATACCCCATAAGGTGAGTAGGCTGGTCGTTCCGTTTACCGAGAAAGTTTGTGCTGAGATGTTAATGGAAAGCTTCCCAAGGGTGATAAATCCCGGTGCATTAAAAGCCGATCCCGGTATGGCGATCTGCTGGGTGAGCAGCTTGCAGGAATATGCGCCCCCATGAAAATCCGTCGATTTAAAAACTACCGCTTTCCCGAAGAAAGGGATGCCCATGAGTGCTGAATTGGGTGTATCCCATGAAGCGGGGTTGCTGTAACCAGAGTATGAGTTCCATGACTCAAAATCTCCGTTTGGAATAACCGTCTGGGCTTTCAGCACTCCTGTCATGGCTGTAAGAAAAATGGCTGTAAGGAATGCAATTTGTTTCAGGGTTTTCATATATATCATTTCCCGGTATTTGTATTTTGCCGCGTAAAATTAACACAAAACGCCCTAACTTTGAAAAAATAATTCCTTATGCGGCCAGGCTTTCTTTTCTCTTTTCTGCTTGCAGTGCTCTTTCTTCCTATTATGAAAGAGACCCGGGGAATGGCGGGCGACTCCTGCAAGGCCCCCCTGGATAAAAAGATTGAAAAGAAATACAACGACGCCACACTCAGTTTTAAGCATGGCAATTATGTGAACACCATCATATTGCTTAAAGAAGTATTAAAGGACGAACCCGACTGCACGGATGCTGCCTTTCTTATGGGCCTGGCGAATGTAAAAAAAGCCGTTCCGAATTATAAGGATGCCGAAAAATGGTTCATGCAGGTACTCAACACCTGCCCGGGTTACGATGTTTACCTTTATTTCTACCTGGGGCAGATCGCTTACGGCGCCGACCGGTATGAAGATGCAGTGAAATACCTCGAGATTTTCCTTAAGGATGTCGACAAGATTAAAAGGGATGAAGATTACAACAAGGCGACCGACTTGTATAAATATGCAAAGTTCACCCTTGATGCGATCTCTCATCCTGTCCCTTTCGAGCCTAAGGTAGTAGAAGGGATTTCGACTCCCCAGGATGAGTATCTTCCGATTCTTTCTCCCGACAACCTGGTTGCCTTGTTTACAAGGGTGGTAAAACTGGAAGGGGATAGGAATTCGGTAGTATCTTCGGTACGGACCAAGGAGAAATTCATGTTCAGCGAGCAGGATAAGGATGGCAACTACAGTGCCGGGGAAGAGATGCCTGAGCCGTTCAACATCCAGGACAATGAAGGGGGTGCCACACTTACAGCCGACAACAATTCGCTGTATTATACCGTATGTAAAAACGACAATGCCAAGCATTACCTTAACTGCGACATCTATTTCTCAGAACGGGTAAACGGTGAATGGGGCCCTATAAAAAGTGTGAGCGACAAAATCAACCTGCCGTTATCATGGGAATCCCAGCCAAGCATTTCGGCCGACGGGAAGACCCTTTATTTTGTGAGCGACCGACAGGGCGGGTTCGGGGGTTACGACATCTACAGGTCCATAAAAAATGTTAACGGGGAATGGGGGACACCAATCAATATGGGTCCTACAATCAATTCTCCCGGTAATGAAAAATCTCCTTTCATACATCCCGACGGCAGGACCCTGTATTTTTCTTCGGATGGCTGGATCGGGCTCGGGGGATATGATATTTTTTATTCAAGGATGAACGATAACGGTATCTGGTCCAAGCCGAAAAACATAGGGTATCCTATTAACTCGCCGGATGATGAAGTGGGATTTTTCGTGAGCACCGATGGGAGCAGGGGATTTTTCGCTTCCAATAAATATCGTGGTAAGGGCGGATGGGATTTGTATTCTTTCAGCCTGTACCAGGATGCCAGGCCCGATAGGATACTGTTTTTAAAAGGTTCAGTGCACGATGAGAACACAGCCGAGCCTGTAAAAGCCAGGATCGAGCTAAAAAATGTGGAAACCAAGAAGGTGGAAGAAATCCCGCTGGACTCCAATACGGGAAATTATGTTGCCGTTGCCCCCTACAATAACGATTATGTGATGACTGTGAAGAAAGAGGGATTTGTTTATGAAACAAAGTATATTGCAAAAGTCGACAGTTCCCACCCTTCAGTCAGGAATGTCGATGTGGATATCAAGCCAATAGAGCTGAACCAGTCATACAGGATCAATGACATCTATTTCGGTTTTAACAAATTTGAATTAACAGATGAGTCAAAATTCGTGCTTGATCAGTTGATCGAATTCCTCAATGAGAATCCCCCAATCTGCATCCAGATACAAGGGCATACCGACAATATTGGCCATGACGCAGACAACCTGAAGCTTTCCGACAACCGTGCACGTTCGGTTTACAATTATCTTGTACTTAAGGGAATTCTGGCAAAGCGCCTTACCTATAAAGGATTCGGTAAGACCATGCCTGTGGCTGATAATGACAGCGAGGAAGGGCGGGCAAAAAACCGCAGGACGGTGTTTGTGATCACGAAGAAGTAAGTAATCGCTAGCATCTTCACACCGCGGCTGCGTCCGCTGCGTCGCTCATAAAAACGATCACCTGTAACATTACATTTAGCAGGATTCGCTCCTGGCGCCCAAGGCCGCTTGTGTGAAATGCTTCGCTATTAATAATTTTTCCTCCTACTCCCCAAGCGCCTTGATCACATTCGCCATTTCGATAGCGGCAAGTGCTGCATCGAATCCTTTGTTTCCACCTTTGGTACCGGCCCTTTCGATAGCCTGTTCAAGGTTATCGGTTGTAAGAACGCCAAAGATCACGGGGATCCCCGAATCCATTCCTGCCATGGCCACACCTTTAGAGACCTCGGCTGAAACATAGTCGAAATGAGGGGTTGCACCGCGTATCACTGCGCCCAGGCAGATCACCGCATCGTATTTTCCGCCTGTGGCAAGCTTTTTTGCCAGCAGGGGGATCTCGAATGAGCCAGGCGCCCAAACAAGGTCAATCTTTGCCTCATCAGCACCATGGCGCTTAAGTCCGTCAAGGCAGCCGCTCAGCAGCTTCCCGCTGATGAACTCGTTGAAACGGGCGATCACGATCGCGAATTTCAGGCCTTTGGCATCCAGTTTTCCTTCTATTGTTTTCATATTAATTGAAATTGGTTTGTCATTTATTAGTGACCGGTGACTCATGACTCATGGCTCATGTCTATTTAACTGTTCACTATTCGAAATCAGCTTCTTCCCAGTTCGCTCACTTTCACTTCCTCAAGTACCAGCATATGTCCCATTTTCTCTTTCTTCGTCCTCAGGTACTTGAGATTTCTCGAATGTTTGATGATCTGTATCGGGATGCGTTCGACTATTTCCAGCCCAAAACCATGGATACCCGATAATTTCTTGGGGTTATTGGTGAGCAGTTTGATTTTTCTGATACCCAGGTCGGCCAGTATCTCGGCCCCGGTTCCATAATCGCGAAGGTCGGCAGCAAAACCCAGGGCATTGTTAGCTTCCACTGTATCCATACCTTTATCCTGGAGTGAGTAAGCTTTCATTTTATTAGGGAAACCGATGCCGCGGCCTTCCTGTCGCATATACAGCAGGACTCCCCTACCCTCGGCTGCAATAGCTTTCATGGCATAATCAAGCTGGTCGCCGCAGTCGCAGCGCATCGAACCGAAAACGTCGCCAGTAAGGCATTCCGAGTGAACACGAACCAATACAGGTTCACCGTCATCCACCTTACCCCTTACCAGGGCCAGGTGGTTCTCCCCCGTAATTTTACTTTCATAACTATATGCAATAAACTCCCCGTATTTCGTGGGCATCTGCACGACAGCTTCACGCGCAATGATCTTTTCGGTTTGCCTGCGGTAATCGATAAGGTCCTTTATCGTAA
>JAPLDN010000032.1 GCA_026391755.1 Bacteroidota bacterium | reverse complement strand
ATATTCAAGGCTCGATTTTAGACAAATAGATCAGAATTGACGTGTTGCACAGTTTTCACTTGATATAGCAGAAAGCGTGATCATTGTAGTCTCTCAAACTGAAGAGGTGGCAAAAGCATTTTCAGTCCTGAAACAAGATGGTAAAGTCCTGCATTTCGGAGTTTCTAACTTCAATCCCTCACAGTTTGAAATGCTTAATTCATATACAGAGGATAGACTTGTGACAAACCAGGTGGAGATCTCTCCTTACTGCCTGGAGCATTTTGAGAACGGGAATATGGATTTCTTTCTGAAAGAAAAGATCAGGCCTCTGGCATGGTCCCCTTTGGCGGGAGGAAAACTTCTTAATCCCAAAGATGAACGAGGTTCAAGGGTGTTAAAGGCGCTGAGGGAGGTCGCGGAAGAACTTAACATCACTGCAGTTGATACCGTTATATATTCCTGGCTGCTCAAACATCCAGCGAAAATAATTCCGGTTGTGGGTTCCGGAAAGATTGATCGCATCAAACATGCGGTTGATGCGATCAATGTTGAGATGAGCCTGGAGCAATGGTACAAGATCTTCATTGCTGCAAGAGGAATAGAAATGCCTTGATCCCGATGCTGCAGTATCTGTTTGGATTGCCCCCTGGGAGCAGGGGTTTTACCTGCAGCGAATTAAAAAACCCCGGATGTTTTTTAGTAGGACGACAGGATGAAATTATTAAAACCATCCACTATGCCCGAACCCCAGTGGGCAGTGTATCCCATATGTTGACATGCCCCGGTGACTTTGACTGTCCAAAGAAGTTCCCGGGTACCGATATCGAAAAAAGTGATCCACGACGATGCAGATTCATAGTTTTTATTAAAATTTTCGGGGATGATTACCAGCCCTATCCCCGAACTCCTGCTAAGCTTATAGGATTTTACAGCTTTGATCAACGTATCGACGGGGAATGAATAATTGGTCCCGATAATAAAATTGGAGCATACTTTCTGGGTATGGTTCTGAACTTCATCCTGCACATAAAAAAAAACTTTTTTTTGCAACTCGGGCTGCACAGAGGTGTACGGTGGCAACTCTTTTTCAACAAAAGCGACCCAGGCAGAAGGATATATAGATGAATATTTAATACTGCGTGAAATCTTTGCCCCATCGGTGACTCTTACGTGCGAAAGATCGATTCCATAATACCAGAGACTATCCCATTTCTTTACTCTCTCCGACTGGTTCGGGTTTTTCTTTTCGGCCTTCTGCGCAAACAACAGACCTGGTGTAAGAACAGTGAAAACAACCAGGATCATAATGATTGAAGTTACTTTTTTCATGACTGGGAAATTTAATGGTTTATCATGATTTTATTTATAAAAGTAAATAAAAAATATGATTCAGCAATTCAGCTCCTTGCTGTAAAAATAAGGGCAGCAATCACACATGGGATTTATGGGAACCTGCTATCCGAAATTAACACATCCCCTTTACAACCTTTTTCATTATATTTGAGTCTTATGTATTACTGAATTGTTGCAGATATTTTATAGTACTAACCCCGGGCATGTCCCGGGCCCGGTTTTTGCCGGCAGTGGCATGAAATTTTCCGGGTAAGTAAAAAGGAGGCCATATGGATCAATTTACAGGGAAACAATCAGGAAGCGGTAGTATGATGAAAACGATTCTGTTCTTACTGCTGATGGGTGCCGGCATCCTGCTTACAAATTCCTGTTCCAAATCAACAGGGGATTACACTCCTGTCAGTATTAGCGGGCTGCAGACGGTGGACCATACCACATACACCATGCAGGATATCAGCAACAAGCTGGCTCTTTTTCCCGATTATGACGAATTTGATTACCATGACTTCCTTACAGAGGTAAACAAACACGGTGTGACCGGCGCACCATATCTCATCGCTAATGAGGTAGTGACATATAATTCAACCGACAACCAGGGGAAGAAAATCTCACTGAGCGGGCTTCTTGTGTATCCCTATAAAATGTATGGGAAGATCAGCGCCCCCATTTTATCGTTCAACCATGCTACCCAGATCATGAAAAAACTTGCTCCCTCGGGCTGGAAAAATGCAAGCTGGGAGGAATATAAAAGCTACCCCGAGGCCCTGCTCGCAAATATCATGGCCTCTGTTTATGGCTGGATCATTATCATGCCCGATTACCAGGGTATGTGGCAGGATGTAGGCGAGATGCATCCCTTCTGCGTGAGGGACAGGCTTGCAGTTGCTACTGCCGACATGGTACAGGGGGCTATCGCTTCATTTGGGAGCACTGCCAGTCAGTACGTGACCTGGAACGGACAGGTGTTTCTGATGGGTTATTCCGAAGGGGGATTTGTTACAATGGCAGCCCAGCGTGAACTCGAGGCAAGAAATGTAACAATGAAAGGGGTTGTTTGTATGGAAGGGCCTTACGACCTCACTGGAGCCATGCTGCCGATCATGCTTGCCGACAGCGCTTTTCCACAGCCATACTTCCTTCCCATGACCATTGCAGGGTATAATGCGATCTATCCGAATTCCTTTAAATATAATGTGGTTCTGAAAGAACCTTACCTGACCAACCTTCCTAAATATTCCACCGGGTTTTACAATGACAGTGTGGTAAATTCCTATATGCCTGCCAATAAGGTGCTGAAAGATATCTTCACTGATGATTTTATAGATACACTGAGGAACCAGGGCAGCCTTGCGTTCAATATCTTTTCGGCGAATAACTCATACACGGGCTGGACCCCGAAATCACAGATGTACCTATGGCATTGTGTAAACGACGACTGTGTACCTTTTTCAAATTACCAGTCGGCCCGTAAACACTTCGATGATATGGGGCTTTTGAATGTAGTGTATTATGAATTTCCCGCACTCACTCCCGATCCCGCAAAAGGGACTATCCACCAGAGGGTAGCCCCTATCGCATTCTTTGAAGGTTCACTTTGGATATTCTCGCACCAGTAAGCCTACTTCTTTGGCTGGTCTTTCTTGTCCTTATTAAGTGCGAAGTTGATAGGAAGGAAGAACGACACGTTTACATTCTTGCCGTCCTGCTGCCCGGGTTTCCAGTTGGGCATCAGCCTTACCACGCGTATTGCTTCTTCATCGCAACCGCTGCCGATTCCCTGCTTTACCTTAACATTTCCCACCGAACCGTCGCTCCAAACTACGAAACTTAAAAGGA
>JAPLDN010000365.1 GCA_026391755.1 Bacteroidota bacterium | reverse complement strand
TCAAACCTGACAATACACCCCGGCATTACGGTATTATCGCAGAATGTGATGAGTTCGACATTCGCAAGCGCAGGGTATGACTGGGATTACAATGAACAAACGGGGCAGTTTTACCTGAACTTCAGTTACCAGGGCCTTTTTCCGGTTTTCGACCTGAATGCTTCTTACGGGAAAAGGGCAGGCTATTATATTACAAGCAGCACTTCGCCCAAAACAAGGTTCACCTGGAATGAGCTAAAGATGCAATTGACGGTTTCGGTTCCTTTAAACTTCACAAGGGGAGCCTGGTATAGGGGGCTTACACCTGCAATCAGCACTTCACTGGTCGATGTGATCCATGACAATTCCACTCCGGAAATTTTTACAAGCGGATGGATCAACACTATAACTTACAGCCTGAATTATTATCAGTACCGTCGTTCAAATTACCAGGACATGTATTACCGCTGGGGCCAGAATTTACAATTGAGTTTAACAAACAGCCCTTTTGGTGTAAATGATATGGGTTCTATCTGGGCCATTCAAACTAACCTGTATTTCCCGGGATTATTACGGCATCACGGGCTTTGGTTGTATGGAGGTTACCAGCAGAGAGACGAAAACACAGTTTATGGTTACAGCTATTCAGGTTTAGTGCCATATCCGCGAGGGTATAGCAGTGGTTATGACAGTCATCTCTTCAGTTTCTCAGCGAATTATAAGTTCCCCTTGTTCCGTCCCGACTGGAGCCTTGGCGGGGTGCTTTATTTCAAGCGTTTCAAGCTTAACCTGTTTTACGACCAGGCGATGGGCGACGATTCGAAAACAATCGACTGGAACCTCCCTAACCTTTATCAGACTATAGGTTCGGAACTTACGGCCGAATTGCATATCATGAGGTTTGTTTACCCCTTCGAATTAGGGGTTCGCCCGATGTATTTTCCGGCTAACAATACCTGGGGATGCCAGTTTGTTTACTCGGTAAGCCTTTAATCACTGCGGATGAGATCGTCCTTTGGCCAGGGTTTTGCCCCGCTCAAAAATCCACTTCCAGTAAAGTCGGGCAATGATCAGAATGCTTTGCCTGAGGCAGGATCGCTGCCCTTAAGAGTTTTTTCTCCAGTGGGGGTGTCACTACCTGGTAATCAATGCGCCATCCCAGGTTTCTAGAGCGTGCACCGGCCCTGAAACTCCACCAGGTATAATTGTGAGGATCCTGGTTAAATACCCGGAACGTGTCGATAAAACCACTGTCGAAGAACCGGGTCAGCCATTCCCTTTCTTCAGGCAGGAATCCGCTGCTGTTTGCATTTCTGACCGGGTCATGGATGTCGATAGCTTTATGGCAGATATTGAAGTCCCCGCAGATGATCAGGTTTGGGCGGGTTTTGCGGAGTTCATTGGCGTACTTGAGGAAATCCTCAAGCCATATCATTTTAAAACCCTGGCGTACCTCTCCGGTCGTCCCCGAAGGATGATAAACGCTCATCACCGTAGTATCCCCGTAATGGGCCATGATGGTCCTGCCTTCATCATCATATTTCTGTATGTTCATTCCGAAGTCCACATGATCGGGTTTTACCTTTGAGAGGATCCCTACCCCGCTATAGCCTTTTTTAACTGCGGAGAACCAGTAATGATGATACCCCACGGCTTCGAAAAGTTCCACTGGTATCTGGTCGGGCTGGGCCTTGGTTTCCTGGAAGCAGGCAATATCGGGGTCTGCAGCCCTGAGCCAGTCGGCAAGGCCTTTGCCTGCAGCCGACCTGATCCCATTGAGATTATATGATATGATCCTTTTCATGTTCGGTTGTTTGTTCCAAAAGTAAGAATATACTGTTACATTTGCAGTATCATGTCACGACATTCGCTACTGGACAGAATCTATCTGTACCAATATAAAACCTTAAAGCCCCGGCAGTTCATGCTGGTGCTGAGCCTGGTAGTAGGAATCCTTAGCGGCCTTGCAGGGGTTGTACTGAAAAACACCCTGTATTATACAAACTTTTTCCTGACCAATGGGTTTACGTTTAAAGCCATTAATTTCCTATATCTTCTTTATCCTTTTTTCGGGCTGGTCCTTACCTGGTTCTTTGTAAAATATTTTGTAAAAGACAACATCAATCATGGGATCAGCAAAGTTCTCTACGGGATATCTAAAAACCATAGCCAGATAAGGCCGCATAATACCTGGAGTTCACTGGTTGCCTGCACGCTGACCCTGGGTTTTGGAGGATCGGTCGGGCCGGAGGCACCCGGGGTCCTGACAGGTTCGGCCATTGGATCCAACCTGGCAAAATTGTTCAGGCAGGATTACAAGAATACCACCTTACTGCTGGGTTGCGGTGCAGCCGGAGCCTTGGCAAGCCTCTTCTCCGCTCCCATTGCCGGGGTAGTGTTCGTGATCGAGGTACTGCTCATGGACATGACCATGACAAACATCATTCCCCTTCTGATTTCTGCTGTTACTGGTTCCCTCGTTTCAACACTTTTGATGGGCAAAGATGTAGCGTTTTCATTTGTACTCCTGTCCCCATTTCATTTTCATGAAACCGGGTTTTATATCCTCCTGGGAATTTTTACAGGGCTTGTTTCGGTTTATTTTATGAGGGGAAGTGCCTGGATCGAACGAATGCTGGGTAAAATCCCGGCAGCCGCCCGGCTTCCCCTGGCAGGAGCAGTGCTGGCTTCATTGATCTTCATCTATCCTTCCCTTTTCGGTGAAGGATATACCATTCTTAAATCGGTACTTAACGGAAAAGCTGAAGCTATCGGCAATCCTGATTTCTTCGGATGGATGAAAACAAGCCCTTATTTATTCCTGCTTATCATCTTCGGTCTTATCATCTCAAAGGTCGTTGCCATGTCGGTAACCCAGGGCAGCGGTGGAATTGGCGGGACCTTCGCTCCTGCCCTGTTCGTTGGCGGCATCAGCGGGCTTTTTCTTTCTCGGGGCATGAATCTGGGGCTTGGCTCACATCTCCCCGAAAGTAATTTCGCCCTGGTGGGAATGGCCGGTATCATGACCGGAGTGATGCATGCACCGCTTACCGCCATCTTTCTTATTGCCGAGATCACCGGGGGATACGAGCTTCTCACGCCCTTGATTATTTCATCAACCGTATCATACCTTACGGTCTTCTATTTTGAGCCCCATTCCATTTATGCAAGGCAGCTTGCAACCCGTAAAGAGCTTATCACTCATCATAAAGACAATGCCATCCTCACCATGATGGACCCTTCGGTACTGATCGAGACCAATTTTCTCACAGTCAGTCCCGACGCCACACTTGGCGACCTGGTAAAGATAATTTCAGCCTCGGTGAGGAACAGTTTCCCCGTAGTGGACGAGACAGGCACGTTTTACGGAATTGTATCTCTGGACCATATCCGCAGCATCATGTTCGACCGTGAAATGTACGACCGGAAATTCGTAAGGGACCTGATGTTCACTCCCCAGAATTACATTACCCCCGACGACGATATGGAAAAGATCGTGAACCTTTTCCAGAAGAACGACCGCTTTAACATCCCCGTATTAAAGGATGGAAAGTACCTCGGCTTCATGAGCCGTGCGACAGTCTTCTCGGAATACCGGAAACTGTTGAAAAAGTTTTCGGAAGAATAGTTGAAAAATTTACGATTTACGATTGACGAATTATATTCCTTCAATCGTAAATCGCAAATCGTAAATCGTAATTTATTTGTGGAACTTCCTGATAAAGTCCTCTACTTCCGGCACACCGCCCTGGTAGATCAGGTATCCGTTGTAAGGTTCCCGTGGAGTGATATCGCTGTTTATAGGGGTTAGCATGATCTTTTTAACTTCTTCCAGGTCGGAGGTCTGTCCAAGCGCCCAGCCCAGTTTGATGTAAGCTACCTCCGGCAGCATATTTTCCAGGGGGATCACACCTTTAGCCATCAGGTCGCGGCCGGTATCGTAGACAAACATCCCAACATATCCCCAAAGGGTTTGAACGGTCATATACACTGCGACACCCTTTTCACGCGCTCTTTCGATGGCCGGATACAGGGGTTTGTTAACATGTCCAAGACCTGTACCGATTATGATGATCCCCTTGTAACCGCTATCTATCAGTGAATCGATCATGTCGGGCTGCATGTTGGTATAATAGTAGATCATAGCAACCTTTTCCTCGAATACCGGGGTGATTTTTACATTACGATCGTTACGGCGCCGGTTATAATCATCTTTGATAGGAACAACGCCCTTGCGGCTTACTGTGGCAATAGGTGTATCTCCTATCGTGCGGAAAGTCGAACGGTAGGATGAATGCATCTTGCGAACCCTAGTCCCACGATGTAAAAACCCGTACTCATCAGAAGTAGGTCCGAACATACAAACCATTACTTCGGCAATGTCGCCATGGCCTGCAGCAGTTGCTGCATGCATCAGGTTCAAAGCTGCATCAGAGCTGGGGCGGTCACTGGATCGCTGTGAACCAACAAGGACAATCGGGATTGGTGAATTCTGTACCATGAAGGTAAGTGCAGCCGAAGTATAATGCATGGTATCGGTGCCGTGACCGATAATGATCCCCTGGATACCTTTTTCTATTTCTTCGCCAATTGCGATAGCCAGTTTCCTGTATTGTTCCGGGCCCATGTTTTCGCTGAACACTGCAAAGATCTTTTCCGTGGTCAGGTTGCAGATATCGGCCAATTCGGGCACTGCCCCGTACAATTCGCCAGGTGAAAATGCGGGGATAACGGCCCCTGTTCGGTAATCGAGTCGTGAAGCGATGGTACCCCCTGTGCCGAGCAATTTAACACTGGGCAAGCCCTTTGAATATGGAAACTCCTTTTCAGGTATCTTGTAAACAGCTTTCTTATACCCCAGTTCGGTGATATTTGTGATCGTATCGATATCTATACCAATGTTGTAACCGGTAAAGAATTTCATGACAAGGTGCTTGTCGTCGGTATTTTCGGCCCTGGGCAGGATGCTGCCCTCAAAAACGCCCCTGGTGGTATCGACTTTCACTTTCGCCCAGACCCGGGCATTGAATTTCTGCATTACTTCCAGTGCACGTCCTTTGTAACCCTGGAAAATATCTTCGCTCATAATAATAAAAGATCAGGTAGTGATTTAAAGTGTTATATGATTGTTAAGCTCCCTGAGAGAGATGTTGCCCAGGGCCAGTTTATGAAGGTTTCCCATGATCCAGCGATGGCCTGCCGAATCGTCTTTCGACAACCGGGTTTCCTGGTATTTCTTTACCAGGAAAGGTAATTTACCCAGTATCTCTTCCTTCGTAATTTCTTTGAAATCCAGGGTAACCAGGATGGAATCAAAGTCCATTTTCGGGTGCTCGTAAAGTACCCTCAGCATTTTACCCGCAATGGCAAGGTCAAGGCCGCGCTTCCTGATATATTTAAGCAATTCGAAAATCATATCGTTACGGAACAACAGCAAGGCCTCGAATTTCCCATGAAGATGCTTCAGAGTGTGGCCTAACAGGGTAGCACAGAACCTGGGTGCAATCCCAAGTTCATTGTTACATTTCTCAATCAGCGGAACAAGATTGTATTTAAGAAGGAAAGTAAAGGTATCGGCGGGAACCCCCCATTGTGTCAGCTGACTGTACCGATCACAAATGTCGCGAGGGAGGTCTTTCCTGAGATTTTCAATAACCTCATCCTCAAGCGGAATAGGGGCTGAATCCGTGTCGGGGTACATGCGGTCGGCACCCGGCAGCACCCGTTCAAAAATGCTTGTCCCGTCTTCAAATGATTTGCGGGTCTCGTTTGGCACCCCGCTCAAAGCCATCCTGCAACGTTCCTCGACTGTCTCAAGAGCAGTTTTAATATCAGCTTCCGGTCCCCAGAAGATGATCTGGGCATCTTCTTCCATGCTTCCTAAAAGGCTTTGCACTTTTACCCAAACCTTGTCCCGGGCCATGTCTTCCAGCATTTCTGAATGTATCATGTTCGGCAATTCAATGCATGAAATGACCTTAAGGCGCTCGCTGATCTCATCTGCAAACATTTTCCCGGGTTGGGTAAAATGAGAGAGGATGCCCCTGAACATTGGAAGGTTGACAATGCAGATCTTTGTCGATTTATTGGCTTTATGCAAAGGAGGCAGTTCTATCCTTATTTCCTTGAGACTGACCACCTTCGAGGATGGCTTCCAGGAACCGGGATCCTTTACAGACTGTAAAAGAAGTTCTTTGATATGCAGAAGGGCCCATTGGCGGTATGCTTCATTATGCGTTAGTTCAGGCATCCAGGATGTATGGGCCACCCCTTTGATCTCAACCCTTGTACCTCCTTTGCAGCTTACATTCACGTCGGCCCTGGTTGAACCTATCCCCTGCCTCACTTTACCTGTGCTCCTGTTCAGGAAGCGGATGTAATCGGCTCCTTCTTTAACTTCATCAGGGTTTTCGAAGTCGGGGTAGGTCACCGTTTCGATCAAAGGCATCCCAAGGCGGTCGGTCCTGTATATCCTTACATGCCCTATATCGGATACCTCCCGGCATGAATCTTCTTCAAGACTGAGCTGGATCAGCCTCACCTTCTTGTTCTTCAGCTGAATCTCACCTTCCACCCCAATGATCGCCGTTCGCTGGAAACCTGTGGGGATGCTTCCGTCGAGATATTGTTTTCTCGTAATATGCACCTCTCCCACTATCTTCAGCTTCGAAAGCACCGAGATCCCGATTGCGATATTCAGGGCTTCCCTGTTTAAAGGAAACGGAGGAGTGTCGTCAACGTCATAGGTACAGGCTGTTTTATTGGATATCCTGTAAATGATCTCCTTCCTGGTCTTGAACTCCATGAGGGCAGTGCCGTCATATTCTCCAAGTTCACTGAGGGTTGGCCTCATATGGCGGATTAGTTCAGCGTTGTATTCGTCGGGCTTCTGAAAGATCCCGGCCGGACAGCGGCAAAAAAGTTTTTGTTTCGTGTTCAGTTGCTGGTGAACCTCAAGTCCCGACATGAATCCTATCCGGTCATAATCGGCCTGGGTGGCTTGTTTGCGCCCGACATACCCGACAGCTTTACGGGTTTCTTCATAGTTGCGCTTAGGGTTGAATTGTTGTTTCATGTTTTAGAGAGGAATAGTTTCCAAAGAAGCTGTAAAATTAGGGATTTCTGCGGTACCGGAAGCCCGACTGTTAATTATTGTGAAAAACTTAAAGTAATGGATTGGCTTCTGAACGGCCATACAGGCTTTTCAGGGTCAGATTTAGATAAAAAAGATGAAAATCCAGGGTTAAAATAAAAATAAATGTTAAAATATTTGGTTTATATTATAAACTAGTTTACATTTGTAAAGTAATTTAAATTTGCGACCCTGAACACCCCGCTTCCGGGTTTCATAATAAACAGACAAATTAATGCGGGAACTTAACAAAACAATCTTTATGGAAAATTTATTATCAGAAAAAGAAAGCCTTGACCTGATCGGGCAAATGATCAGTACAGCGAAAAACAACCTTCAAAAAGGTACGGGAAAGATATTTCTTCTCTGGGGCTACATGGTGGCCATTATCAGCCTGTTAACTTTCATCCTGCTGATAACTCTTCCCCCGGAAACTAAATATTATGCCTACTATATGTGGTTCCTTATGTTCGCGGCATACCCTGTTCATTATGTTCTCTTAAAAAACAAGGAAAAAGAGAAACTGGTAATGACTTATATAGAGAAGGTCATGAATTGGGTGTGGATTGCATTTTCGATCTCGATCCTTGTTGTTGTGGCAGGGCTTATTATAGCTATGGTCCTTGTGATGCCGGCCTTCACTGATGTCAGGCCCGGTCATGAATTCGACAGGTGGTTTCAATGGTTGTTTATTACTCCACTCTTATTGTGCCTTTATGGTTTTGCCCTCTTCGTATCAGGAAAGGCATATGCCTTTAAACCACTGGCCACAGGTGGTGTGATATGCTGGATTGCCACCTTCATTATTCTTATCAGCATACATCACGTCCATGTATTGGCGATACAGCAAATCGTTCTTACAATTTCGGCTGTCGCCGGATTTGTGATCCCTGGTCATATGCTGAACAGGAAGGAGTGTAAAGATGTTTAAGGACCTGGACCCCCTGCTTCATTCCCAGCTCCGGCTGGCGGTTATGTCCATTCTGATCAGCGCCGTTGAGGCCGAATTTGTCTTCATCAGGGAGAAGACAAATTCCACGGCAGGCAACCTGAGCGTGCAGATAGAGAAACTCAGGGAAGCAGGATATATCAGTGTCGAGAAATCCTTCAAAGGGAAAATGCCAAGGACTACCTGCCGGATTACCCCTGAAGGTATTGCAGCTTTTGAGAAATATGTGGAAGACCTGAATAGTTATCTTCAGAAGAAATGAAATATCTTTGCAGAAATTCCAAACGATGCATAAACCAGGCATGATCATCTGGTATATATTAACCTGCCTCTTATTACCTTGGCCCCTGGCATTGTATTCCCAGGATACAACCAAGATACTGTTAGAGAAAGGCGACCGCTGGGATTACAACAAGGAAGTGAGGCCCGACGCCCAGCGTATCATAGGAAATGTTATACTGCGTCATGACTCGGCCCTGATGTATTGCGACAGCGCCTACCTGAAAGAAGCTGCAAATACGGTTAATGCCTATGGTAATGTGCATATTCACCTCAGCGATACCCTCAATCTGTTTGGTGATTCACTAACCTACAATGGCAATTCCAAGGAAGCAAGGGTCTGGAGCAATGTAAAGCTCATTGATAACGAAACCACACTTACGACCGATACCCTGATCTATGACCGAAAAACCCAGATCGCCAGGTATGATTACTGGGGCAAGATCGTCAATGACAGGAACATCCTGATCAGTAAACACGGATACTATTATACAGATAAAAAGGAGTTCTTTTTCAAGGATAAAGTGCTTCTGCTGAATCCTGATTATACTATGAAGTCCGATACTCTGATGTACAATACGGTGACTTCGGTAGCCTATTTTTACGGTCCCTCCCACATTGTGAGCAAGGACAAGGTGGATTCGATATATACCGAAAACGGATGGTACAATACACGTAAGGATATTGCCAGTTTCAAGGAAAGGGCCAAGATTTTTCATGAGGCCCAATATCTCACCGGCGATAGTCTTTATTACGAACGAAAGATCGGATTCGGACAGGCTATTCGTCATGCTGTTTTATTCGATTCCATCCAGAATATGATGCTTACGGGGAATTACGGGGAGATGCACCGTAAAACCGGCTTTGCTTTTATGACCGACAGCGCTGTTGCTATCATGATCGACAAGAAAACAGCACTTCATATGCATGGTGATTCGGTTAAAGCTTATTTTGATACCAACCAGAACATCCGCAGTGTATTTGCTTATTATAAGGTGAAATTTTTCAGGCCCGACCTCCAGGGCATGTGCGACTCCATGGTCTGGCACAGCAAAGATTCATCCCTGGTGATGTACCATGATCCGGTGATCTGGTCGGTTAAAAACCAGCTTACTGCCGATTCGATAAGGCTCGTAATGAAGAATGGAGTAATCGACACTATGGCTTTATATAATTCGTCCTTCCTGATCTCCCAGGATGATACAAACAAGTATAACCAGATCAAGGGCCGGGATATGGCCGGGTATTTTAAAAAGAATGAACTGTATAAAATAAAGGTCCTTGGTAACGCCGAGACCGTTTACTGGGCCAGGGAGGAGAATAAGACACTGATTGGCATACAGAAAGCTTATTCAAGCGACATGCTGATCTTTTTTAAAACCAGTAACCAGATTAAAAGTATCACCTACCTTGGAACCACGGTAGGTACAATTTTCCCTGAGAAGGATGTCAGTCCCTATGATCTGATTTTAAAAAATTTCAGGTGGCTCGAAGACAAGAGGCCAAAGAAGAGGGAAGACATTTTTAAGTGGTGATATCTGACATCCGATATCAGATGTCAGATTTTAAAATACTGAGATCTTCAGGTATTTCTTGGGATTGGCTTTGAGATCTTCGATCAGAAGATTCAGGTTCCGGGCAGCATTTTCCACATCAATATAAAGTTTTTGGTCGTTGACCAGCATGCCTAGTGAGCCATCCCCTCTATTGATCTTTTCGAGTGTGCTGTTAAGGTTTTTAACTGCCAGGTTGACCTGCATGATGGTTGAAGGGATACGGGCCTTTGCGAGAGAATCGCTCACATCCGAAAGATTATTAATAATATTCGTGATCTTGTCGTTGTTCTGTTTAAGGTTTTTACTGATGGATTCGACATTGATAATGATCCCGGCAAGATTTTTCCTCTGGGATGTAATCAGAGTGTCAAGATCAAAGGTGGCATGAGATATATTGGCAAGCGCATTTTTCACATGATCAATGGCCTGAACAAGATTTTCCCTGGTATTCCTGTTTAGCACCAATTGCACGATCGTTGCGATAGAATCTATGGAGCTGATAAGGTTTTCGGCCTTCCGTTTAAGAGGCAGGAGTTGTTTGTTAACCTCGGAACCCAGTGAAGCTTCAATCTCAGTATGAAGAGTATCCCCGTTTTTTGCAGCAGAGGCTGCATTTCCAAGAATTATAGCAACTTCCTTCGAACCAAGAAGGCTTGAGCTTCGAATTCGGGCGATGGAATTTTTCGGGAAAGGATAATCACCTTTAATGTATAATTCACAGATTATCTTACCATTATGACGGGCATCAAATTGAAGTACATTGACCTGGCCAATTTGCAAGCCATTTAAAGTTACCGGATTGGAAACCACTAGTCCATCGACATTTTCATAAACGGCATAAAATGTCCTGCTGGAAGTTAAAAGTTCAAGCCCTTTAAGGTACATCAGTCCCCAAATCAATACCAGTGTGGCAATGATGAAGACGACACCAATTTTGATCTCCCGTTTAAATTTAATAGTCATAGTTTTTTACAAAGATAAAACTTAAATCTGTCGATTTTATTTTACTCAGGGAGACGACAGGGCCTCTTCCCTGGTTATCCGTAAGTCATTTTTAAAATAAACTATAAACGCATCTTTAAAGCCTTTGTTTCTCATCTCGGCCAGGAGATGTTCAGCACTTGCAATTGTAGTCTCATCACCTATAGTATATTTGAACATCCCGTTATGCTGGTACATCCTGACTCCCGACAGTCCGGCAAAGACAGCGGATGAAGTTGATACTTCCTTTGACATGGATGCGATTTGAACCCTGTAGGACACTGAGCCCTGTGAAGAAGATTTTGCAACAACCGCCTGGGATTGAGGGTTGATGTTTTCGGTCTTTCCCGGTTTCTTATAATGTTTTCCGGGCGATGAGTCAGGAGCTGGTTTTATAAGCTGTGCGGTTTCGGGTTTAGGTAAGTATGATTTAGGATATTGCTGGTTGATTGTCTGTTCCGGATGTTCAACATTCTGTTTAAATGTTTTAAATGCTCTGAAGATGGCCGAAGAGATGTATTCCTGGCCTTTGTCGGTAACCATGAAAGTTTCCTCATTGGGATTGCTCAGGTACCCGGTTTCGACAAGCACGCTGGGCATAGTTGTTTTATAGAGGACAAGGAAACCAGCTTGTCTGACACCCCTGTCATTCATCCCGACCCGTTCTTCAAACTGTTTCTGGACTTCGGCTGCGAATTCCATACTTTGCTCGAGATATGCATCCTGGAACATTGAAAAAGTAATATATGATTCATCCGAGTTTGGGTTAAACCCGTTATAATGGTTCGTGTAATCAGACTCCATGAGGATTGAGGCATTTTCAGTCTTGGCTATTTCAAGGTTAGCCTGGGTTTTATGGAGCATCCTTAAAATTCTTCTGGATCATATACCCCAGTTTCAGGGCAATGGCAAGTGCGACATTTTTTTCTTTAGCACGGCGCCCAATTGTTCCAGGGTCCTGTCCACCATGGCCGGCATCAATCACCACTCTGTTGATTGCAACTTTTTTCTGAGCCGAGACGTTAACAGAAAGTGACAATAAAAAGAGGCAGGTAATAATTAACCAGGCAGGTAAATGGATCTTTGTTTTTTCCATGTTGGGGCAGAACTCAGCGCGAATTTCGTAAACGACTGAAAGCCTTTGCTTTATTGTTAAAGATTCATAAAATGTTCAATAAATCTAAGTATTTTGATTAGTTTTGAACATCGAAAAACAAGGATTTTCAAGTCATTAATCCAATCTGTTTTCAAAACAAAGATATATTATTAACCTCAGAATCCGGAAGAGAAGTTGTTAACCAAATTATTAACAAGGACTACCTTCTTACTCCTTTTTATTTTTACGGGGTTTAATCTGCATGCCTTTTCTCCGGTCCTCCAGGATACTGTGAGAAAGAAACTTAGTGACAGCATCCACCTGGCTGATTCATTGAAAAAATCTTCTGCAGGCAGTGTTCATGTGCAGGATTCCACAAAGAAAAGTCTGATTGCCGCAACAGACTCATCTGCAGTTAAAACTGATTCCTTAAAATCAGACAGTTTGTCAAAGAAGAAAAAGCCCCCGGTTGCATTGAAATCTAAAGTTGAATTTAAAGCGGCCGATTCTCTCCGGTTTGAGATAGATAATCAAAAAGTATTTATGTTCAAGGATGCAGATGTAAAGTACGAAGACATCAGCATGAAATCGGCCTATCTTGAGATTGATTTTCCTAAAAACGAGGTTTTTGCCGAAGGAGTTCCTGACTCCACAGGCAAGGACCAGGGCATTCCGGAATTTACGCAGGGGGCGCTTTCCTTCAAGTCAAAGCAGATGCGGTATAACTATAACTCCAAACAGGGGTACATTAAAACAGTATTTACAAAGCAGGATGAGGGTTACCTGCATGGAACCGTGGTTAAAAAAATGGAAAATGATGTGACCTATGTTAAGAGCGGGGCCTATACCACCTGCGACAGGCCCGAAGATCCGCATTATGCATTCCGCTTCGGAAGAGCCAAAGTAATTCCAGGGAAACGGGTAATTACCGGGCCTGCTTTTATGGAGATTGCAGGAGTTTCAACCCCTATTATTGTTCCTTTTGGTTATTTCCCAAGCAAATCGGGAAGGCGTTCGGGTTTAATTCTTCCCACATACGGAGAATCTGACACACGTGGTTTTTATTTTCAGAACCTGGGTTACTACTTTGCCCTGAGTCAGTATATGGATCTTACTGTAGTTGGAGACATCTACACTCATGGCAGCTGGGCAATCAGGCCATCGGCGCGGTATACAAAACGTTACAAATACAGCGGGAACGTCAGGTTCGGATATGCCTATAACCGGATTGGTTCCGAAGACGACCCGAATTTCCAGATTAAAAAGGATTTTGAATTTCACTGGACCCATACCCAGGACCCTAAAGCCAGGCCCAAATCGACTTTCAGCGCCAATGTGAATATTGTCAGTAATACATATAACCAGTATAATCTCAGTTCCAGTGCGCAGAGTTATCTGTCAAATACATTTACATCAAGTGTAAACTATTCGACGAATTTCGGAGGGAAGGTTTTTCTGAACCTGAATTTTAACCACAACCAAAACACGCTTTCAAAAACCATAAACCTGACTCTTCCCCAGGTTGCTTTATCGGTGAACCAGTTTTATCCCTTACGCCGGAAAAATCCTGTCGGTACTATAAAATGGTATGAAAACATCAGCATGAAATATAACCTGGATATGGAAAACAGGTATTACACCAAAGATACCCTGTTGTTTAAAGGGAACTGGATCGACAGCCTTCAAAACGGAATCCGGCACACAATCCCTATCAGCGCATCAATCCGTGTATTGAAGTTTTTTACATGGACGAATTCGATCAACATGGTCGACAGGATGTATTTCAAGACTATTAGGAAATATTACCAGAAAGATACCCTT
>JAPLDN010000357.1 GCA_026391755.1 Bacteroidota bacterium | reverse complement strand
TATTGACTTTTCGAAATTCGTTCCCATGGTTGCAAAACCTGGCCATCCTGAAGATGACACTGCGGTTGATAATGTGCGTAACCGTAAGATTGACTCAGGTTTCATCGGCAGCTGTACCAATGGACGGATGGATGATCTGCGGATGGCAGCCTCGGTTCTGAAAGGCAGGAAAGTTGCCCCCGGCGTTGTCCTTAAAATCGTTCCTTCAACCGATTCTATCTGGAACCAGGCACTCGACGAGGGTCTCATCAAGATCTTCAAAGATGCAGGCGCCATGGTTTCCAATGCAGGATGCGCAGGTTGCGCTGCAGGGCAGGTTGGTCAAAACGGTCCGGGTGAAGTGACAATAAGTACCGGTAACCGCAATTTTGAAGGCAAACAGGGCAAGGGTTTTGTTTACCTGGCCTCCCCTTCCATAGTTGCAGCCAGCGCTGTCGCCGGTTTCATTACCACAGCCGACCAGATCCCCGCAAAACCGGTGGAATTCGGGAATACCGCTATACTGAAATCCGCAGTCAAAGAAAAAGTTAAAACAAGCAAACCCACCCTTGTCGAAGGCAGGGTATGGCTCATCGGTAAAGACAATATCGATACCGATATGATATTCCACAACCGTTACCCAGCAGGCCGTTGACTGTTTCATTTCGCTTGGGATCAGTTGCATTCTGGCCGAATCCTATGGTGCTATTTACGAACGCAATGCCATTAATGCGGCAATGCCCATCCTTTGTTACAAACCTGAAGTGATCAATGAATTAGAGCTGAAAGACGGAGACAGCATTCAGGTGAATTTCGAAACCGGCGATATCGTGAACCTCTCTAATAATACAGCAGGTAAGCTGGATAAATTCTATGACGCCCAGATGGCGATCTATAAGAACGGGGGGCTGCTGTAAGTAAGATATCCGACATCTGACATCTGATATCCGACATCTGACATCTGATATCGGATGTCAGATATCAGATGTCAGATGTCGGATATTAGTGTTTTTTCTCCGGCCTTTTTAGTTTCCAGCGCCGGTGAGACCATAGGTAATATCGGGGATCTTCCTTTATCTGGTCTTCCAGGATATTCATAAATTTTGCTGTAATCTCAGTTGTTTTCGTATTCTTTGGTTCGATTGACAACGGAATGAAATCAACCGTATAATAGCCCCGTTTCACCGGTTTGATCCATGCATAAAAGACAGGCAGGTTGTCAACCCTTGCATACTTTTCGGGACCATGAAGCACAGCGGTATCCTGGTTAAGAAATGTAACCCAGAGTGCCAGCCTCTCTGTTGGAGGACTCTGGTCGGCTATCATATAAAAGATGGGAGGCTCTCCCCAGTCTTTCGCGAATACCGCCCTGGTGTCGGTAATCGAGACCAGGACTGACCTGCCCTGGACCCTTGTCTTCTGAGTGTAAGCATCAATATATTTGTTCGCGAGAGGTTTATAGAAGCCAACCGGCTTGTGAAGCAGTTGTGTGCCGCTTGCAATCCCCGCCCACTCCCAATTACCGTAATGCCCAGCCACACAAATCGCCCCCCTGCCCTCCCGGTAACACTGGTTGAGTTCATCGGCACGAACATATTTATATCTTTCGACGATCTCTGCCTCGGTCATGGTAAACGATTTGAGGCTTTCAACCATCATATCGCCCAAGTGATGATAAAAGCCGCGAGCGATTCTCCTGTATTCGTCCTCAGACCTGCCCGGGAGAGAATTCCTGAGGTTGTCGAACACGACTTTCTTACGGTACCCTGTGAGACTGTACGTGATAAGAAAGGTAAGATCTGAAAATATATAAGCCATCCGGAACGGCATCAGCCGGAAGAGAGCAACAAAAGCCCTGAATAATAAATAAACCAGGTAGTCCATAACAGAAATTGAGCTGCAAAGTTAAGCGGAATCAATTATTTTTGCTAAAAATACTGATCTATGCTCATCATCCGACGACACAACACTGATCCATACTTTAATCTTGCAACCGAGGAATATGTGCTGAAAGAGATTGCAGATGATTCATTTATGCTATGGAGAAACGCCCCCTCAATTATCGTCGGCAAGCATCAGAACACCCTGGCCGAGATCAATATTGAATATGTGAAGCAAAACAATATCCCCGTTGTAAGAAGGCTCTCCGGCGGAGGTGCGGTATTCCACGACCTGGGGAACCTGAATTTCACATTTATACAGACGGGGCAATCTGATCTGCTGGTCGATTTCAGGAAATTCACACGGCCTATTCTTGATGTCCTGCTGAAGCTGGGAATTAACGCCCAGTTTGAAGGCAGGAATGACCTCACCATAGCAGGGCAGAAATTCTCAGGCAATGCCGAACATATATGGAAAAACAGGGTGCTTCATCATGGGACCCTTCTGTTTTCATCAAAGATGGCCGATTTAAGCCAGGCTCTCAACGTTGATCCTTTAAAATTCCGTGACAAGGCTGTTAAATCGGTCAGAAGCCGTGTCACCAATATCAGCGGTCACCTCAGGGAACCTATGGATGTTATGACTTTCTCGGACCTGATACAGAAACATATAATTACGATGTACCCTGACTCAAAGGTGTATGACCTGAGCGAAGAGGAACATGTGAAAATCAATGAACTGGTAAGGTCAAAGTACGGCACATGGGAATGGAATTTCGGGTATTCGCCAAATTATAATTTCAAAAAAATACTCAGGACCGAGAAAAGCGGCACCCTTGAATTTGACCTGGACGTGAAAAACGGGATAATTCTTCATTTTAAAATGTTTGGAGATTATTTCTCTAAATTTGACACAGAAGAACTTGAGGAAACCCTGGTTGGGGTTTCTCACGAAGAATCGGCCATACGGCTGGCATTGGGGAAGTTTGATCTGAACGATTACGTTGCAAATCTTACGATGGAAGAATTTTTACAAGGAATGTTTTAACTGATAGCAGATGTCAGATATCAGATATCAGAT
>JAPLDN010000063.1 GCA_026391755.1 Bacteroidota bacterium | reverse complement strand
AAGCTGGTGGAGTTTGCTGTCTTTGAAAGCTTGGTCTTCGGGTCCTACAAGCACCATACTCCAGTCGGGACGCTGCCCGGCAACATGAACCAGCAGATCAATGTCGAGCCTGATACTTGTCAGATTCCCGGTATACCCAATCCTTGGATGAGGTATTGCTCTTAGTTCATCAGGAACTTTTAGCGTTCCGTCATCATCCCGGTAAAGATCGATATCACAGCCCTGGCCAATAAAGTGTGAATTAGGGTTGAATTTGCCGGCATAGTCGGAAAAGTAAGGTGAATTTGTCACGACCAGATCAGATTTTTTGATCAGCAGTGGCTCCAGTCTCACTCCATGCCTGGCATGATAGGCGACTTTCGTGACATGATCCCTGAGGAAATACAGCTGTACTGCAGGTTTTAGCAGTTCCTTGAAATTAAAACCATTGATCATGGAGGTATCATTCAGAACGATATAATCCTTAAAATTCAACCTGTCGATGGCTGTCTTAACCTGGCGGGTAAAACGTTTATCGTTCATTTTGTTCAAAGAATCGAAAAGTGCGGGATTTGAGATCCAGTTTATCGACTCCAGTACTGTCTTGGGATAAAGCACCCAGAGGTTCTCATTGATCTGTACCAGGTCTTCATCCTGTCCGCTGAATACCTTGCGGTATTTTATACTTTCAGGGGCATCGCGTCTGAAAAGCTGAAAACTCCGTTGCAGGGGGGTATCAAGAAAGATAACCCTGTTCGTCTTGCACAGCTCCATTGTAATATATTTAAGAACTGTGGCTACAAAAGTATCCCATGGCTGAATACTGTGAACGATAAAATCTCTTCCTGTTGGCATATCGATAATATTATTTGTTTGACATTATTTCATTGTAAACCTGTAATACTCCAAGTGTCATATTCTTCCAGGTGAATTTTTTGGCCCGTTCTAAGCCTGAAGCAATTAAGCCTGCCCTTAAAGCTGTATCTGACAGCAGCCTAAACATACTTTCAGTGATCTTTTCCGGTTTGAACGGGTCAATGAACAAAGCAGCATTTCCTGCCACTTCCGGCATAGATGAAGTATTCGAAGTTATCACGGGTGTGCCGCATGCCATTGCTTCAAGCATTGGAATACCAAAGCTTTCCCTGAGTGATGGGTACAAAAAGAGAGTACTCAGGCTGTATATACCCGGAAGTTCGGTATTCGGAACATACCCGGTAAGGATTATATGGTCATGCAATGAAGGATCGCCCACTTCTTCGATTAGTTTTGCAAGTGCTTCCCTGTCGTAATCAAGCATTACGAGCGGTATTTTTTCATCAGAGAAATCAGCAATCCTCTGTTTTTCGAATTCCGATACTGTGATAAGTTTTTTACATTTCCTGACGACCCCGGGGACTACCATCCTGCGGTAGAGGTTCCCGAATTTCTGATAATTGGTGAATCCTTTGCTCAGCAGGCTGAGCTTTTCCATATAAATAATATCATGCAAGGTGACCACAAGCGGAATTGAGGTCGAAAGGGGAGCTGTATTGCTTGTACAATGAAGGATATCACAGTTGGCTTTCTTTGCAGCGGAAGGAAGAACGAACTGTTCCCAAACCGGGTATGGGGAATCCCTGAGTTTGACAAGCTCAAAGTTTCCACCCGAAAGCAGGCATTCATCCTCATCCTCTTTGACAAATACAAAGTACTCGTTCTTCGTATCAAGGATCTGGAGGTTCCTGATAAGTTCGAGGGCAACCATATCCATTCCATGTTTCTTTTTTCTGAATAATCGCTGTCCTTCAATACCTATTCGCATGATGTTTTGTTTCTAAAGGGTCTGAATGTCGTGCTCTGTATGGATAAAATGCTTATCTTTTTTATGTATTCTGAACAGCAATGAAAACATTAATATAAAAGCCATTGGAAGGTATAACAATGCAAAGAAAGTTTCTTTTCTGTAGAAATGATTTGGAGTGGAGATCAGGATCGACATTGCACAGGCAATAAAGGAGCCAAGCCAGAGCCAGTTGAAAACTGGGTTGTGGAAAAAGATGCTCACTGCGCTGATCAGTCCAAGAATCCCTAATAACAGGACCCTGGGGAGTAAAGAGAACTGCAGGGTTTTGTCAAAGTAATTTATATTTGCATGCCTGATAAATGACCATAAGCTTGGAATGAGATCTCTCCCGAAATAGACCCATTGTGAGGTCATCCAGCGTTTTCTTTGCTTGTAAAAGACTTTCGAAGTCTGGACTTTCTCATCCAGAACAAATGCATCTTCAAGATACGCAATATAAATGCCGTCCCTCAGCAATTTCAGCTCCAGCTCTTTGTCAAAGCCGCCTACTGCCGTCAGTTGAGGAATGTATTTATGATAAATATTAACATCAAAGGCCATCGCAGATCCGATCAGTGCAGACGAAAGTCCTATGGCCACATGGCCATTCCTGAAAATATTGTTGTTAACCTCCTCGCTGATCGCATCTAACAGGGCAAAAGGTGTATTCGTGTTTTTAGCTGAACGATGGCATTGCACGACCTGGTATCCCGAATCAAGGAAAAGGTTAAGCTTCCTGAGGAAACTCATTTCCATGAGGTTATCTGCATCCAGTATCACGACAATTTCGGTATTGTCGTTTAAATTCGCATTAGCCAGATTCAGGGACTGTACTTTGGTACTCTCTTCGAACCTGGCTTTGACCAGTTTAATAGGGTACTGACTGAGACGCAGAAGGGATTCATCGGTAAAATTATCAGCAATCAGTACGGTTTCGACCATTTCGCCTGGATAATCCTGTTGAAGGGCCGATTTGATGACTGCATCCATGATCAGATCTTCCTTGAACGCGGTGATCACTATCGTAATACGTCTGAATCTGTCGAATGTATTTTGTTTCTTTTCATACCTGAAAAAACCGCAAAGAGCAAAGAAAAGTAAATACAGGGCATGGCCTCCGAGATAAGCTAAAACTATGATCTGGAAAATATTGATAATAGTGAGGTAGCTTTGCATTGGCCCTTTTTTCTAAACAATTACATTGTGATCATTTCTCCACGCCATGAACAGTATGGTCCCACTTTTTCTTGGCTTGATAGATCCTGGTCAGCGAGAGTAACATCATGAAAAATCCTTTTGGTAAAAGGAATATGGCTTTAAAGGTTGTCCAATTGTAAAACCGTCTTGGGGTCGAAAACATAAGGGTCAGAATGCATAGAATAGTAAGAATCAGCCAGGCCCAGGTATACATAATCGGATTCAGCAGCCACGACATTGCGGTCAGCAGGACCAGGAAGCCAAGG
>JAPLDN010000037.1 GCA_026391755.1 Bacteroidota bacterium | reverse complement strand
CGTCCAACCCATGTACATTTTCAAAGACCTACCAGGCGCCCCCAACTCCATGTCCAGCAGGCACCATCAGCGGAGGAGGCAACATCTGTGATAATGGTCAGCAGGCCACTGTATCCATTAACATCACTGGAGCGCACCCACCCTATAATTTCACTTACGCCATCTCGGGTACTCCACAAACCAGGATAACAAATTACAGTGGTCCGCTTCCATACATCCTTAATACTTCAACTCCCGGGACTTATACCCTGACTGAAGTTTCCACCACCTCATGCTCCGGATCTTTTTCAGGCTCTGCGGATATCATTCTCGTTCCCCGTCCAGCCGCTCCCGCTGCTGCGGGCAGCACGTTTTTCAACTGTGGCCCGGGGGTGGTCCGTACACATTTCATCGCAGAAATCCGTGAAATTTCCAACTTAACGAATTCACCATCAAATCCGATTTGTTCAGGTTCTCAGTTCACTGTAAATCTGCAAAGCAATGTAAGCGGGGCCGATTTTACATGGATCGCAAGCTGCAACCCTGTTTCTTCGGTAAGCGGTTTTACTGCAAGCCAGCCCAGTCCGGTGTTAAACATCAATGATCATCTCGACAACCTTACCAACTCAGATGCCAGTGTTACATATGTCATTACACCTCAGGCCAATAGCTGTTCAGGATCGCCGGTCAGCTATAGTGTAACAGTACATCCGGTAGTTCTGGTGACCAACCCAGCCCCATCCCCCATATGCTCGGGAACATCTTTCGGCATGACGCTGACTTCTAATCTTCTGGTTGTTCCCCCTGACCAGTCTTTTTCCTGGACTGCGACTTGTTCTCCTCCTGGTTCGGTCACCGGGTTCCCTCTTAACACTGCGACAGGCAATGCCATTTCAGACATCCTGGTTAACATCACAAACGATCCGGCCACGGTCACATACGTGATCACTCCTTTTGCAAACGGCTGTCAGGGGTCAGCTTCAAATTATGAAGTGACTATTAATCCCACTCCACATCTTACAAATACCTCTCCTCGTATTCCATTGTTCCGAGAGCCAATAATTGCCCGGGGCAGGCATCCGGCTATACAGTTACAGTGCACCCTGTACCTGCAGTAAATTCAATAAATAACCAGATTATCTGTTCAGGGGATCAAACACAAGCTGTTCCGCTAAGCTCCAATGTAACTACACTGCCTGTTGATTACACCTGGGCCATTAGCTGTGATCCGGGTATCCCTGTATGTCCGGGAAACGGAAGTGCAAACCCTGTTCCGCCTACTCCCATCTCAAACACAGATATCGTACCCAGGTATGCAACTTATACGATCACTCCCTCTATTGCAGGCTGCCAGGGAACCCCTTTGTCAACTTATAAGGTCCAGGTCAATCCGAGACCCGCAGTGACCAATACTTCCTTGTCACAGGTCATCTGTTCGGGAACATCCACTTCCGTGGTCTTACTTACAGCTAATGTCAACCCATCTGACTTTACATGGACTGCCACAGCCTCCTCTCCATCTATTACCGGCTTTCAGGCTTCCGGAACCAATCAGATCCCGGTTCAAACCATTACAAATTCATCCGCTGTGCAGGCTTATGTCAATTATCATATTATTCCTTCATCACAAATCGGAATTCCCTGCGCAGGGACTCCTGCCGATTACAAAGTCTTTGTGAACCCACTGCCAACCCCTGCCATCGTTGGTCCGAACCAGGTGTGTCACAACCAAACCGCGGTTATATACTCTTCGTCCAATGTTCCAGGCCACAGTTATAACTGGGTTGTTAATGGTGCCATTGCCTTTACGGGGAATCCGGGCAATTCCATACAGGTGGATTGGGGGCCAGGTCCCGGTGGAACAGTTCAGGTCACCGAAACAGACCTTAACCTTTCACCCAACTGCAGTGCATCAACCCAGCTGTATAATGTCATCATCAGCCCATCTCCCACGCCGGTCATCACAGCCAATCCGGCAGCTGTTTCCCCTTGCGGCAACAGCCAGGTAACATATTCTCTCGGACCGGCTCTGACTGGTCATTCTTATACCTGGACCGTTACAGGAGGGTCGCCGGGTGGCAGCACGGGATCAAGTATAAGTGTTACCTGGGGAAACACAAATCCTGTTTTAGTTGATGTGGTTGAAACTATCCATTATGCTCCCGGTGTAGATTGTTCCGCCCATGATTCAAAAGCCATTACACTTACTCTCATCCCTGATGCGGCAGGAACGATAACAGGCCCCTTGGAAGTATGCGTTGGTTTGTCAAAAACGTACCAGGTACCTGTGATAAATAATGCTGATGGATATCTCTGGTCTTATATCCCCGCCACAGGAGTTATCACACCGGCCCCGCCAAGCGGCAACAGCGCTCTTGTGGCGTTTGGCCTGACTGCTTCAAGCGGGAACCTCTATGTACAGGGCACTAAAACCGGTTGTGCTTCAGGCCCTGCATCCTCACTTCCGATCACGGTCCATCCCCTTCCCGATGTTCACCTTACTGCCTGCAACGATCTCATAACAACTACAACTTCGAGGCCTTTTACATTAAAAGGCGGATTACCACTTGGCCCTGCCGGCAGCTATTATATAGATGGAGTCTTATCAACCACCGGCCTGTTCAGCCCATCCACTTTTCCGCCTAATACGGCGCATTCAGTTACCTATTTATTCACCGACTTCCACACTTGCAAAAAATTCTCAGATCCTGTTGTAATTACTGTAAAACCAGGAAGTTCTTCTTTAAGCTGTCCTGCAAATTTAATTGATCCCAGGGATCTCCAATCCTACCCTGCATTTAATATAGGCGGTAAATGCTGGATGCTTTCCAATCTTAATTATGGGAATGCTATTTCAGATCAATTGCCTCAAAGCGATAATTGCTACTCCGAAAAGTATTGCTACAATGGTACCTGCCTGGCTTCAGGGGGCCTTTACCAATGGGATGAGCTGATGCAGTTCCAGGTTCCAGTTCCCGGTCAAACCGTTCAGGGTCTTTGCCCTCCTGAATGGCATATCCCCACTGAATCAGAATGGCAGAGTCTTATCAATACCGTTTCAGGAATGAACCCGGGCGAAGGGCTGGCGGGCAACTACCTAAAAGATCTTAATCCTGTTAATGGATTTCACGCTTTACTTAATGGAGTGTATTTTCTTAACGATACCTGGGCCTTTACTTCGGGGAATGCATTAACCGCAAGCATGTACTGGACCTCCGGTACCAGCGGAACTTTACGCGCTATCGTCAGGGGATTGAATAATTATTCTTACAGCGTTTCCCAGTATCCTTCATCCCGGTCTAATGCCCTTCCTGTCAGATGTGTTAAAGACTGACCATATTGACACCATTTACATTTATTTTTTGTATATTGCGTTTGAATCATATAAAATTCCCTTATGGATAAATCGCAAAAATATAATTTTAAATGGAAAGACCTTGGCGACATCTCCATTGGCAGGCCTAATCTCGGCCCTCTCACACAAGTTGCAGTATACCGACTAATGCAGTATACAATGCGCGACATCCTTGAGAAAAAATACGGAGCAGTCGAAGCCAACAGGATTTTCCATGATGCAGGTTTTCTTGCGGGAACTGAATTCTGCAAAAACACTCTGAACAGATCCTTGCAAGTCAATGATTTTATTGCCGATCTTACACAAAAACTGCTTAAGTTTGGAATAGGAGTATTGCGGGTTGAGTCGGCCGACCTGGAGAAATTCAGTTTTATGCTTACAGTGAGCGAAGACCTGGATTGTTCAGGATTGCCTTTCTATGGAGTCCCCGTTTGTGATTACGATGAAGGATTTATCTCCGGGATACTTCATATGTATTCAGGCAGAAATTTTGATGTCAAGGAAATAGATTGCTGGGGAACCGGCGAGCGTACCTGCAGATTTTCAGTAAAACTTGTGAACTAAACTGCTGTATGTCGGAAATACCTGGTGAATTTGCACAAACCTTTTGCGACATCCTCATCAACATTTCCAGGGGAGAACTGGATGAGGCCGATGCGTTGCTTGATAAACAACTTAATAATCATGAGACCAATACACCTTGTGAGAATATTGCAGAAAATCTTAAAACTCTGATCAGCCAGTTAAGGGAAGGCGTGAAATTTGCATCTGCTCTTTCGGAGGGTGATCTGTTGTATGAAGCGCCAAGGAATTTTTACCTTTTTTCGGATTACAAGCAACTTCAGGCCAACCTGAGGCACCTGACCTGGCAGGCTCAACAGATCGCAAAGGGGGATTACAGCCAGAACGTCAATTTTATAGGTGAATTTTCGGCCGCTTTCAACCAGATGATCGAAGGATTAAGAGCCGCCCGGAAAACGCAGGAACAGCTAAAGGAACTTTATGCAACCCGTGACAAATTCTTTTCAATCATTTCTCACGACCTGAGAAGCCCATTCAATGCTATACTTGGTTTTGCCGACATACTGAATGAAGAATGGGAAGAACTTACCGATACAGAGAGGAAAACTTTCCTTCAGAATATCAGGAACACTTCGCATAATACCTTTGACCTTCTCGAAAGATTACTCGAATGGTCGAGAGTCCAGACAGGTAAAATGAAAATTATACCCACACGTGTAAACCTGGGAAACCTGGTGAGGGAAAATTTCAAATTACTCGCTCCAACGGCTGAAGGTAAATTCATACATCTCGTATCGGAGGTTGCGGAAGAATTTACTGCCTGGGGCGATAAGGTCGCTATCCTCCTGGTTTTACGGAACCTGATCAATAATGCCATAAAATTCACCCGGCATGGTGGATTGATCACTGTTTCGGCTGCCGCTATGCATAAGCTTGTCGTTGTCACGGTGAGTGATACCGGTGTAGGTATATCCGCAGAGAACATGAACAAACTGTTCCGGTTTGAAGAACAGCTGAAAACCGAAGGAACCGATAAGGAAAGAGGCAGCGGCCTCGGTCTTGTTCTATGCAGGGAAATCATCGATAAAAGCGGAGGCAGGATCTGGGCTGAAAGCATTGAAGGGGAAGGAAGCAGGTTTAGTTTTACATTACCATTGAACGCACCAACACAAGACAAGCCATGAAAAAAGTACTGATTTTTTTGCTGATCGCATCCCTTGGAGTTTCCTTCTCTTGCAGGAAGAGTGAAACACCTCCGGTACCCTACGTTACATTCAAGGCTAATGGCGTACAAAAAACGTATTACAATTACTCCAGGTTCTGCAAGGATTTTTGCGCCTCATCCACATTCTGCGGAACGTTTAACCTGAACGACAACCTTCTCCCTGCCGAGATGCTGAAAATAGGCTTGCCCGGAGACCCTGTCAGCGGCCAGGTATTTAAAAGCGGAGACTACCGGTTTGATTTTACTTATGTTGATCCCAGCCAGAAATGGTACAGGGTCGATGGAGGCACACTGAAACTAACGATAACAAAATGGGAAGGACAGGGCGGATGGGCCTATGGCCAGTTTTCCGGCTGGTTAAAAGTCACACCCACCGACAGTGTCAATCTAACCGAAGGCTATTTCCAGAACTGGATCTGGACGTACACACAAGAGAAGTAAATCTGACATCCGGCATCAGATATCAGATATCAGATGTGAGATTACTTGATCTTCTCAGAAACTTTCTGTAAAATCTTTTCTTCCCTGGCTTTCGTTAGGCCAACAATCTCCTCAGCTTCCTTCAGCAGCTTTTCAAGATAAACTTTGTCTTTGAGCCCTGATGCATTGATCCTGACATTAAGGTAAGCCCCGATTACAGCCGATCTCACGCAAAGAGCACCCACGCCTGCATCAGTCACTGAATTCGGGTTGCCGGTTTCAACCATGGCCTCAATGATATCGAAGGATTCATATGCTTTCCTCATGGTTCTGAAAGGCACCTCGATGGCATACTTTGTGGCATCCTGGATAGCTGCAGAGCGGGCAGCCTTTTCTTCTTCAGTGCCCTTGGGGAAACCGAACGCATCCATGATACGGTTGAAAGCGCGGGTGTCTTCATCCACAAGAAAAAGCAGTTCCTCTTTGAGTTGCTGACCTTTTTCGGCCCAGTTGCCAAACTCTTCCCAATGATCGTCCCAACCGGGCTTATGCGAAGAAAGATTGGCTACCATTGTTCCCAGTGACACTCCAAGTGCAGCAATATATGCTGAAACAGAACCACCTCCCGGAGCAGGGGATTCCGAAGCCGTTTCGCTCGCAAACCCTTCAGCAGTCATACTTACAAGCTTCTTTTCTTTAGGATCCTCCAGGATATATTCAATAATCTTTTCTTTCGGATTAAAGGGTTTAAGGTCGTCCAAACCAAGTGATTTTACTGCAATCTTTATGATCTCTTCTTCCGAAATGCCTACCGAACGGCTCTGTTTCCTCAGAAAATACTTCCCGGCTTCCATCATGGCACGTTTAGGGATAAGTCCGACCAATTCACTGCCGGTAACCCTGAGCCCCCTTTCAAGGGCCTTCTGGCAGGCTACCTCAAAAGCAACATGCACCGGGGTGATACTGATATTGGTGAGGTTTATGGAAACCTGGGCGATTCCGTATTCTTCAATGAACCAGCCTATCGCTTTACAGGCTTTCAACGCGCCGGGAACCCATACTTCATTTCCCTTTTCGTCTTTCTTAATTTTTCCTGTAACCTGATTGCCTTCACGGACTGGCCTTCCTTTTTCGCGTATATCAAACGCGATGGCGTTGGCCCTTCGGGTAGAAGTAGTATTCAGGTTCACATTGTAAGCCACCAGGAAGTCCCTGGCACCGATAGCAATCGCTCCGGTCCTGGGATTGAATTTTGCCGGTCCGAAATCGGGCTTCCATTGCGGATCGGCGAGTTTCTTCGGCAAGCCTTCATATTCGCCAGCCCTGCAACTTGCAAGGTTGCGTCGTTCTTCGGAGAATGCTGCATTCTCGTAGCAATACACAGGTATTTCAAGTTCCTGCCCTACCCTTTCGGCCAGTTTGCGCGCATAAGCAGCGGTTTCCTCCATACTGATATTCGCTATAGGAACCAGCGGACAAACATCCGTTCCACCGAAACGGGGATGCTCCCCCTTATGCCTGCTCATGTCTATCACCTCCGATGCCTTTCTTATTGCCTGGAATGCAGCTTCAAGGACTGCATCCGGAGTGCCGACAAAAGTAACAACAGTACGGTTTGTGGCTTTACCCGGATCCACATCCAGTAATCTCACACCATTAATTTTTTCAATTTCGTCGGTGATAGTCTTTATCAGGTGCATGTCGACACCTTCGGAGAAGTTGGGGACACATTCGATGAGTTGTTTCATAGAGTGGAATTTAGGGATTTGTCATCCGATATCAGATATCCGATATCCGACAGCCATATACAAGTCTGCAAAATTATAAATTTCAGCTTTCCCTTCGCACTTCATCTGCTTTTGCGCCAAGCTGGCGAAGCATGACAGGTATCTGATCTCTCAGGGATTTTAAAAGTTCAGGCAGCTTTTCCAGGTGTATCCCTTTGCCTGCATACTCGTGGATCAGTTTGATATTCCTACGAAGGTCCTCTTTTGCAATTACATCGAGGCTGGATTTGACTTTGTGGGCAGCTTTAGCAACTTCCTCCATATTGGCCTCTTCATAGGCATCAAAAAGTGCAGCGGTATATTCGGGGGTCAGCTCTATGAACTGCTCAATCGTTTCGATGATCTCGTCCCTGCTGTCACCAAGCAGTTTTGAAAGTTTGCCAAGATCATACTGCAGGTTCTCCGGGTCGGAACTCACAGGCTCTTCCTGCAAAGGCCCTCCTGTTCCTGAGACATACTGTTGATTAATGCCAAACGCAGATAAAAGATGGCTGAAAAGCGTTTCTTCTTCAAATGGTTTAGTCATGTAGCCATTCATTCCTGAATCAAGGGCTTTCGCAATGGCATCTTTTGTGGCAAAAGCAGTCAGCGCAATCACAGGAGTGGAAATATGAAGTTCCTGACGAATGAAGCGTGTGGCTGAACAGCCATCGAGGACTGGCATTTGCATGTCCATCAGGATGAGATCGTACTCTTTTTGCCTGATTTTTTCAATTGCCTCCCTGCCATCGGAAGCAATATCTGTAATAACATTCCACTTTTCCAGTATCGATTTGGCGATAAACTGGTTGAATTTATTATCCTCAACAACGAGTATGGCTTTGCCTGTTAGAGCTTCATTGTCAATAAACACTCTGATGTTCAGATCTTTGAGCACAGCAATATCTCCCGTTTCGAATTCAAGAGTAAAGAAAAATCTGCTTCCCCTGCCTTTTTCGCTTTCCACTTCAAGGCAGCCCCCCATGAGGCTTACTAGCTGCTTGCTGATGGCCAGGCCGAGTCCTGTCCCTCCATACATCCTGGTAACGCTTTCATCCTCCTGCTTAAATTTTTCGAAAATAGTACCCAGGTTTTCCTCACTGATCCCGATACCTGTGTCAGTTACTGAAAAAAGGAAGGAAGTCCTGCCTGCAGCTTCACCGACCAGGGTGCATGACAGGTCAACGCCGCCTTCGGATGTAAATTTAATTGCATTGTTTACGAGATTGGTAAGGATCTGCTGCAACCTGACCGGGTCCCCCATAACAGCTTTCGAGAAACTGACTTCTGTTGAGCTTGTCAGCGCAAGAGATTTTTCTTCAGCAGCATGGGAAAGGGACGTACTCACCTTATCGATAATGATTTTAAGATCGAACGGGATATTTTCAATTTCAACCCTGCCTGCTTCGATCTTTGAAAAATCGAGGATTTCATTGATGATACCGAGGAGGTTTTCACCTGAAACAAGCAATTTATGATTGAGTATCTTCTGTTCGGGGCTCAGTTTAGTGTCCCTCATAAGCCTGGAGAGACCTATCACCGCGTTTAGCGGTGTCCTGATCTCATGGCTCATATTGGCCAGGAA
>JAPLDN010000256.1 GCA_026391755.1 Bacteroidota bacterium | reverse complement strand
GAGTTCGCACTGATCCTTATCCGCAAAGGGAAAGCTTTTGTTTGCGACATGAGCGCTGAGGAGATCGGCGAAACCAGGGGCACTCCTACCCGCCCGGGAAAAGAAAGCCCGTTCAGGAACAGGCCGGTTGAGGAAAACCTTGATTTGTTTGCCCGTATGCGTGCCGGGGAATTTCCCGACGGGGCCAAGGTGCTGAGGGCCAAAATTGATATGTCGTCACCCAACATGCATATGCGGGACCCCATCATCTACCGTATCATTCATACTTCGCATCATCGCACCGGAGACAAATGGTGCATCTACCCCATGTATGATTTCGCCCACGGGCAGTCTGATTCCATTGAAAAAATCACACATTCCATATGTACCCTGGAGTTTGAGGTCCACAGGCCTTTTTATGACTGGCTGATCCAGGAAATCGGAATCTATGCTCCACGTCAGATCGAATTTGCCCGCCTGAACCTGAGCTATACAGTGATGAGCAAAAGAAAGCTGCTTGAACTTGTTCAGGATAAGTATGTAAGCGGATGGGACGATCCCAGGATGCCGACAATATGCGGCCTGCGCAGACGAGGCTACACCCCCGAATCGATCAGGAACTTTGCCGATATCATCGGTGTGGCCAAGAGGGATAATGTAATCGATATAAACCTCCTGGAGTTTTGCATCAGGGAAGACCTGAACAAAAAAGCCTTACGCGTAATGGGTGTGCTGAATCCTCTGAAAATAGTTTTGGATAACTATCCCGACGACCTGGTTGAGGAAATGGAAGCAACAAACAACCCCGAAGACCCTTCGGCAGGAAACCGGAAAGTGCCTTTTTCAAAAGAGCTGTTTATTGAACAGGAAGACTTCATGGAGAATCCCCCAAACAAGTTTTTCAGGCTTGCTCCCGGCAGGGAAGTCAGGTTGCGTTCGGCTTATATCATAAAATGCGAGTATGTTACCCGTGATCCTGCAAGCGGTCAAATAATCGAAATCCATTGCACCTATGACCCGGCAACAAAAAGCGGACTGCCCGAAAGCAACAGGAAGGTCAAGGGAACCTTGCATTGGGTTTCGGTAAAGCATGCAGTAAAAGCCGAGATCAGATTATACGACAGGCTCTTTCTTGTTGAAAACCCTGATAATGCCGAAGAAGGGAAGACATACAAAGACTATTTGAACCCCGATTCGTTGCAGATCAGGACTGGCTATATTGAACCTTCGGTAAGGAATTCGGCACCCGGACAAAAGTTCCAGTTTGAACGCCTGGGCTATTATAATGTTGACTATGATTCATCTCCCGAAAACCTAATTCAGTTTTACCTAACAAAGCAGCGATAACCATCATGCTGGGTCCCTGGTTAGAGCCTACTACCAGCAAGCGTAGAGGATTCATAAGCTGTCCCATTTTAACATTCTTCCTGATGGTAAACTCCTGGACAAGGCTGTGCAGATTATCTTTATTGAAAATCTCAAGCTTGTTTACAGCTGATGCAAACTCCAGAAGAAGAGCAGACGTTCCCTCCTGCCATATCTTTTGTTTGACCTGCTGGTCATAAGATTCGGGAGCCAGGAAAAACAGTGCTGAATTTTTCCAGAGATCAGGTAATAATTCCACCCTTTCTTTGATCAATGCGATCACTTTAAAAACATATTCCTGATCGACCGTAATACCATTTGCCTGCAACATTGGTCCCAGGTAAGAATATAATTCAGTATCGGATTTTAATTGAACATATTTATGATTGAACCATTTTGCTTTAGGGGGATCGAATTTAGCTCCGGATTTGTTTATACGGTCAAGTGAAAATGCCTCTGAAAGTTCGTTCATGGTAAAGATTTCCTGCTCGGTGCCAGGATTCCACCCCAATAAAGCAAGCATATTAATAAATGCATCGGGAAGATAACCGTCGTCCTTGTATCCATGAGATATTTCATGGGTTGCAGGATCTTCCCATTCCATGGGAAAAACAGGGAACCCCAACCTGTCGCCGTCTCTCTTGCTGAGTTTGCCGTTGCCGTCGGGTTTCAGGATCAGCGGAAGATGTGCAAACTGAGGCATCCTGTCCTCCCAACCGAAAAACCTGTATAAAAGCAAATGCATGGGGGCCGATGGAAGCCATTCTTCTCCCCTGATCACATGCGAAATCTTCATTAAGTAGTCATCAACGACATTTGCAAGATGATAGGTGGGCAGACCGTCTGATTTAAAAAGAACCTTATCATCGAGTGTATCGGTGTGAACATTCACCTCTCCCCTGATCAGGTCATGAAATACAACCATTTGATTTTCGGGGATCAGTATGCGGATCACATAGCGGTCTCCCCTGTCAATTCTCGATCTGACCTCATCCGCAGTCATTGAAAGACTGTTTTTCATATGCATCCTGGTCCTGATCCCATATTGGAACTGATCATGACCTTGTGATAGTTCAGTCCTCGCATCTTCTAAATCAGCTGCAGTATCGAAAGCCAGGTATGCATGTTTTTTCTCAAGGAGTATGTTAATATAGTCTTTGTAAATACCTGATCTTTCCGACTGGCGGTAGGGAGCAAAAGGTCCTCCCTGCGTCACACCCTCATCAAATTCCAAACCGCACCATTGCAAGGATTTAATTATATAATCCTCTGCACCAGGGACAAACCTGTTTTGGTCAGTATCTTCAATTCTGAGAATAAATTTCCCGTTGTGTTTACGGGCGAACAGATAATTGTACAGAGCCGTACGAACACCGCCAAGATGCAGCGGCCCTGTCGGGCTTGGAGCAAAACGAACCCGTATTCCTGATGTTTCCATTATATTACTAGGTTTTGGGAAGGCAAAGTTAAGGTTATATACTGTAAGGCATGCAATTTCGTAACTTTGCACTATAAATCCCCTGGGGTTATCGTTAATGCTGATGTACCGGGGGATAATCCCTGAAAAGGGCAGGCAGAGGGGACAAGATCAAACTTAATGGACGAAGAAAATATCCTGATCAGTAAACTCAACGAGTTTACCAGGAAATATTATAAAAACAAGATCATCAGAGGGGCGCTGATCAGCCTTGCTGTGCTTGTAGCCCTGTATCTTCTTGAAATTCTTCTGGAATATTTTAGTTATTTCCCCTCTCTGGCCCGTATAATCCTTGTATACTTCTACATTTCAACAGCGTTGATCTTGCTTGGAGTGCTTGTTTTTAAACCCTTGTTGAAATTCATGCGGGTAGGAAAAATATTGACACGGGAACAAGCGGCCTCAATGATAGGCGATCATTTCAACGAAATTAGGGATAAACTGCTTAACACTCTTCAGTTGATGGACCAGAAAGGTGAATTGCCAGGGAACATCGACCTGATCATAGCCAGCATTGATCAAAGGATTGAGAAGTTAAGACCTGTTCCTTTCACAGCAGTGATTAACCTGAGAAAGAACCTCAGGTACCTGAAATACGCCCTGCCTCCTTTATTCATTTTATTTTTATTGCTGCTGATATCTCCCGGAATTGTTTCGGATCCAACATTAAGACTGATCAAATACAACTCCAGGTTCACCCCTCCTGCCCTATTCAGGCTTTTAATCCTGAATAAGGAACTTAAAGCAATGCAGCAGGATGATTTTGCTTTGAAGGTGGAAGTTAAGGGAGATGAGATCCCCGATGAAATAATTTTAAAAACAGGAAGTTCAGCGTTTACAATGAAACGTGAAAACAGGACTAACTTTTCTTTTTTATTCAAAGCACTGCAGGCCGATACCAGGTTTACACTGGTTGCAGACAACAAGGAAACCGAGGAGTTTACAATTTCTGTTTATCCAAAACCGATCATTTTAAATTTCGAGGCACACTGCGACTATCCTGAATATACCGGAAAGCAGTCAGAGACCCTGAATAACATTGGGGACTTTATTGTTCCTGAAGGCACCTTGATCACCTGGAATATCTATACCCGGGATGTTACTTCAGTAAAATTCAAAATGCCATCCGGGGAAATTAACCTGGAAAAAAAAGCGGCTAATGTATTTTCTTATTCAAAGCGGGTTTTTGAATCGGCAGGCTATTCCATATTCCAGGAGAATAGCTACATAAGGAAATCAGATTCCCTGAAATATTCAATTACTGTGATAAAAGATGCTTTCCCTGAGATCAGCCTGAAGGAAACAAAGGACACGGCAAATACGAGTAAGTTGTTTATGCAGGGGACTATAAAGGATGATTACGGATTTACCAGGCTGGCGTTTTACCTTATGGGAAAAGGCCAGTCAGACAGTGCTTTTTGTTTAAAGAAAACTGAAGATATCAGCATTGATAAAAAGAATTCTTCACAGGTTTATTATTATGCGCTGGAGCTTTCCGGGTTAACTATCACACCCGGGGATAAGTACTCATATTATTTTGAAATTTGGGATAATGATGGTATAAGGGGACCGAAATCAACAAGAACAATTCCTATGACATTTGAAATTCCTTCACTGGAACAAATAGCTGAAACAGCTGAAAGGAATGAAGAGAATTTGAAGAGAGAATTGAATCAAAGCATCAGGGAGTCGAAAGAAATTTCTAAGTCGCTTGACGAGATAAATAAAAGAATGATCGACCAGAATGATGTAACATGGAAAGAGAAGAGGAAACTTGAGGAGGTTATTAAAGCGAATGAAAGAATTCAGAAACAGGTTTCAAATTTTAAAAAGAAGAATGAAGAAAACATTAAGAATGAAAATGAGTATCTTAAAACAAGTGAGCGAATAATGGAAAAGCAGAGAAAGCTTAACGAGCTTGCTGATCAGTTGCTTACGGAGGATATGAAGAAGACGATGAAAGAAATGAAAGATTTGCTTAATCAAATGGATAAAGAAAAGTTAAATAGTTTGTTGCCGAGGATAAAGCAATTGAATGAGGAGCTGGAAAAGGATCTTGATCGTAATTTACAAATATTCAAGCAGATAGAGTTTGAAAGAAAGCTTGAGCAGAGTTCAAATGATTTGAAATCTCTTTCTGAAGAACAAAAGAAAATTTCCGAGAGAACAAATGAACAGAAAGGAAATAAGGAGGAGCTTACTGATGTGCAGAAGGAAATTAAGAAGAAGTATGATACGATTAATAAAAAAATAGATGAGCTTGAGAAGCAAAGCAAAGAGCTGGAAACTACCCCGGATTTGAAAAGCACTGAGGAAGAAAGACAGGAGATAGAAAGGAAGCTTGAATCAAATGAGCAATTGATGAAATCGGGAAAAATGAGCGATGCTTCAAAAAGTCAGAAGAAGACCTCTCAGGAAATGAAAGAACTGGCCGATAAGCTTGATCAAATGCAGGAACAGTCGGAAGAAGAGTCGCAGGGGGAAGATGCGGAAGCGTTAAAACTATTATTGCAAAATTTGAATAAGTTATCCTTCCAACAGGAGGAGCTTATTTTCAGGACCTCCTATATCAATAGAAATGATCCAAAATATTTGCAACTTATTGAAGACCAAAAGGCTATTCGGGATAAGTTCAAAAACCTTGAAGATACCTTAAATAAAATTTCACGGAGACAGGTTATGCTGAAGAGTATAATCATGAAAGAAGTAAGCCAGGTTAAAGAAAATCTTTCGTTTTCGGAAATATCGCTGGGCGAACGATTACTACCCGATGCTATGGTCAGGCAGCAATATACAATGACAGGCTTAAATGATTTATCTTTATTACTTGATGAGGTCTTGAAACAGTTAAATGCCCAATTGGACGACATGAAAATGAAGGCTGGTACAAAAGCATGTAAAAGCCCCGGGAAGCCAGGAGGAAAGAAAAGTATGAGTTCTGTTAGGAAAATGCAACAGGAAATGACCGACCGTTTGGAAAAAATGAAGCAAAGTCTTAGTAATTCAAAAAATGGGAAAAAAGGAACACGAAGTGAAGAGGAAGGTGTGAATAAAGAAATCGGCCAGATGGTCGCCCAGCAGGAAGCAATAAGGCAGGCACTGCAGGATTATGAGAACAGTTTAAAAGAGGACGGGAACAAGAATAATACATCGTTAAATTCTGTGATAGAAGATCTTGAAAAGAATGAGCAGGATATTTTGAACAGGAGAATTTCTCAGGAAACAATTAACAGGCAGGAAAGAATAGTTAGCAGGATGCTTGAATCTGAAAAGGCAGAGCAACAAAGAGAGAAGCAGGAGCAAAGGGATGCAATTGAAGCAAAAACTCAATTGTTTAGTAACCCTAAAGGGAATTTTGAGTATAAGAGAAGTAAGAACGGAGGAAAGGAGGTAATTAATTTTATACCTGCGCCGGTAAACTATTATTATAAGATAAAAGCTTCTGAGTATTTTTTAAAAATCGGGAATTAATATGAAAAATGATTACAGGGAGATTACCATAAAGGGTAAAAAAGAAGTTTATAAGATCGAGAGATTTATTGAAGAAATCTGCGATTACCATAATATCAATAACGAATATTTTGGAAATATTTTGCTGGCTTCAACAGAAGCTGCAAATATTCTCATTTCGATTTCAGGAGAGGAGAAGGAAGCTTCACTGGTCGTTACTTTTAAAAAAACAGTAAAAGGGTTTACGTTTAAATTGAAATTTGATGGACCTGACCTTTCCCAGGAAAATGAGCAATTCCTGGAGCAGGAAGTAAGGAGGCATAAGCTAAGGAGAGAAATATTTATAATACAGGCGCTCGCTGATGAGGTAACGATTTCAGTAAAAGGAGAGTCGATTACCTTAACATTTTATGTGTCCAGTATGAATTATGAGAAGTCTCTTTTAAGAATTAACCAGCTCAAGGAGTACTGGATTAGGAAATCAACAGTTGTTAAGAAGGACAATGAATAATCAAATTCATTTTTTCAGTCAGGGGTGCAGATTCCTGATAAAGGATAAGAAAGAAATTCGGGGATGGATAGAGGAGGTGATACAAAGAGAAGATAGAATCCCTGGGGAGATTAATTTTATTTTTATGGATGATGCGGCCCTGTTGAATTATAATTTAAAATATTTAAATACAAATACATACACAGACATTATTACTTTCCCTCTTTCTGATGAAGAGCAGGTAATCAGCGGGGATGTTTATATCAGTATTGAACGTGTTGAGGAAAATGCAAAAAGATATAAAGTAAATTTTAAGGAGGAATTAAGAAGGATACTTATTCATGGCGTTTTGCATTTAATTGGTTATGAAGACATTTTAGTCAATGATAAAAGAAAAATGACGAGGCTGGAGAATAAGTTTTTAAAGTTATACAGTAAGAATTAATGTACTATTATAGTATTATGCCGCGTTGATAATATTGTTATTTCAACGCGTTTTTATTTTATCAGGATCGTTGTATTGTCAGGTAAAGTATTTTGTATTAGCAAAGGAGAGGAAGTTCCACGTGGAACAGAAAATATGAAGTAATCATTAGAAAAGGATAAAGTGGGACCTGGAAGAAAAGAGGCATATGACGTTATAATTGTTGGAGGTGGCCATGCTGGGTGCGAAGCTGCAGCTGCAGCTGCAAATATGGGCTCAAAAGTTTTGATGATAACGATGAGCATGACTAACATGGCGCAGATGTCATGTAATCCTTCAATAGGAGGGGTTGCTAAAGGACAGATTGTTCGGGAGATTGATGCAATGGGAGGGTATACCGGAATTGTAAGTGACAATACAATGATTCAATTCCGGATGTTGAATTTATCTAAGGGGCCGGCTATGTGGAGCCCAAGAGCACAAAATGACAGGGTTTTGTTCTCAATTGAGTGGAGAGAGATTCTGGAGAAATTGATAAACCTGGATTTCTGGCAGGATACTGTGACAGAAATAATCGTCAAAGGAGGCAGAGCTATTGGGGTAAAAACAAAATTAGGGTTAGAGTTGTTTTCAAAGACTGTCGTGCTCTCAAATGGAACATTTTTGAACGGGTTAATTCACATTGGAACGAGGCAGTTGTCTGGCGGAAGAATAGGAGAAAGGCCAGCGAAAAATTTAACTGAAAACTTGAATGCATTAGGTATAAAATCAAGCAGGATGAAAACCGGGACACCTGCCAGAGTTGATGGAAGAACACTCGATTTTTCCAGGATGACGGAACAAGAAGGTGATAAAGTTCCGGGTAAATTCTCATATACCGAAACAAAGAAACTGGAAAAGCAAAAGAGCTGTTATCTAACATATACAAACCCCGAGGTCCACGATATTTTAAAGGAAGGATTCGAAAGGTCACCACTTTTTACAGGTAGAATCAAAGGAAGGGGCCCCAGATATTGTCCTTCAATAGAAGATAAGATTGAAAGATTTGCTACTAAGAATCAACATCAATTATTTATCGAACCTGAAGGATGGAATACAGTGGAATTTTATATTAATGGTTTCTCGTCATCATTACCAGAAGAGATCCAGTTCCGCGCATTAAGGAAAGTTCCTGGTTTTGAACATGCAAAATTTTTCAGACCTGGATACGCAGTGGAATATGATTATTTTCCACCATCTCAATTAAATTTCAACCTGGAAACCAAGGCAATAGAGAACCTGTTTTTTGCCGGACAAATTAACGGAACAACAGGATATGAGGAAGCTGCAGCACAGGGATTTATGGCTGGAATTAATGCTCATTTGAAAATCAGAAAGAAACCGGCATTTATTTTAAAACGATCTGAAGCCTATATTGGCGTGCTTATCGACGACCTGATTACAAAAGGAACTGAAGAGCCATATCGCATGTTTACATCCAGAGCTGAATACAGAATACTATTGAGGCAGGATAATGCTGATTACAGGTTGACCGAAAAATCTTATAATATTGGATTGGCTACTGAAGAAAGAATTCTAAAGGTCAGAAGTAAGTATGAAAAGATCAGGAAAATTGAGAAAGCACTAAAAAACGAATCCATTACCCCTGGGGAAATAAATCCGTATTTACAAATACACGACCTACCGTTAATCAGACAAAAGAATAAAATTGAAACTTTAATTCAAAGACCACAGATTAAACTAATGGATCTTTACAGCCAGGTTGAAAAATTAAGAAATGTAATTGACTGTATCGGAAACGTATGTTGTGAAGAGATTGAGGAAGCAGAATTGCTTATTAAATACAAATCCTATATTGAAAAAGAAAAGGAAGTCGCGGAAAAATTGGGGAAATTTGAAGATTTTATGATCCCGAAGCAAATTAATTACAATTCAATACTTTCTCTTTCGTTTGAAGCAAGGGAGAAATTGTCAAAGATACGACCAGAAACTATCGGGCAGGCTTCAAGAATCAGCGGTGTATCCCCATCGGATGTTTCTGTGCTCATTGTATATGTGCGAAAATAGAAATTGTTTCACGTGGAACTGTAACATGGAATTATTGCAAAATTGTCCGGCCTGTAACTCTGCTTCCTTCAAGCCATTTCTCGCAACTTTAGATTATTTTCTTTCTCAGGAAGAGTTTGTAATTGTTGAATGCAATAATTGCGGACTTAGGTTTACGAATCCCAGACCTGACATCCGGGAAAGTGTAAGATATTACGATTCAGAAGAATACATTTCACACGATACAAGCAAAAAGGAGCTATTGACCCTGGTTTATTGGTATGCCAGAAATGTCATGCTGAAGAAAAAAGTCTCAATCGTAAGCAGGTATTTGAAAGGAAAAAATATTCTGGATATCGGTTGCGGGACCGGGGAGTTTCTTAATTTCTGTAAAAATCGCGGGCTGAATGCTTTCGGTGTCGAATTAAATAGTAAGCCAAGAGAAACAGCTGCCAGGAATTTTGGTCTTGATATAAGGGAAACGATTTCAGACTTTAATCGGGAGAACTGTAAATTTGATTGCATTACCTTATGGCACGTTTTAGAACATATCCATGATCTGAAGGGAACAATGGAAGCCATAAAAAAAATCTTAGCACCAGGCGGTGTTGTGATAATTGCATTGCCTAATTGTAATTCCTGGGATGCATTAAAATATGAAAAATATTGGGCGGCATATGACCTCCCAAGACACCTATATCATTTCAATAAAACTTCGTTTGAAAATTTCGCAGGTTTTCATCAAATGAAAATTGAGAAAACTTTTCCCCAGGTTTTGGATTCCTATTATATATCCTTACTAAGCGAAAAATATAGAAGCGGAAAAAACAATTTGTTGAAGGCATTTGTAAACGGGGCAATATCGAACCTGAAAGCCAAAAAACAAGAAACAGGATATTCGAGCCTCATATATATCCTGTACCCGGAAATTTCTTAATTTTAAGCTCACAGACAAACGATAATCCTTTCTGGGGCAATATCCCTTGCGGGAGAAATTAACGTTTTATAGACAGCCTAATGAAGCCTATTTTATCTGACAGAAAGTCAATTAATTGTACTTTATTTTCTTTGCTTTCTGCCATTATTTTTCTAATCAGCCTTATTTCAACCGAATTTTACCTCAGAAAAAGAAATAGTCCGGAACATATCACTTCCAGGGTGCAACAAGCTATTCTGAAAAAAGAACTTCTGGCAAAAGAGGCAATAAAATTATTTTCAGATAAAAATCTTGGACTTGAACATTTTCGGGAATTTCGAAATTCAGAAAATAAAGTACCGGATATTTTAAATGAGGGGTTTGCAATCCAATACTATGAAAATGATCATTTGGTTTTTTGGTCAGATAATTCTGTTGACGAATTATCGAACTTTCAATTAGGTAATGAGGAATGCGTGCAAAAATTATCCAATGGCTGGTATGATGTCATTATTTCTAAAAAAGGAAATGCAAAAATAGTCGGCCTGATCCTGATAAAGCATGAGTTCTCTTTCGAGAATGAATATATCGAAAATTCATTTCAAAATGATTTTAGCACTCCTGAAGGACTCGGCATAACTACCGCAAAAAAAGGGAATGAGGTATTTTCACTTGCCGGCAGGTCATTGTTTTCTCTTGATTTTTCTGGCTTTGTACCTTCATATGACAGTTGGATATTCTTGCTGTGCATACTTTTCTTTTTAGCTGTTTTTTCGTTCTACGTTGCCATATATCACGCGTGTTCGTCTGTTTGCTGGCTGAAGAACAGGCCAGTGTTATTTATTGTCTTCTTTGCAACAGATATTTTGCTAGTTCGAATCCTTCAGGGCGTGTTCAACTTTCCGCATGCTTTGTACACCACCACGCTCTTTTCACCCTCGTATTATTCTTCTTCAGCACTTCTGCCATCTGCCGGTGATTATTTGCTGAATAGTCTTATTCTCCTGCTGATCGCATATGTCGCATTTCGCAAGTTGTTCAGGGAAAGATCATTTTCGGGGCTACGGAATAGGAATATCTTGTTTTCCTCTGCCACAATGGTTGCATTCATTTTAGCAATATATATTATTTTTTGCTTAAGGCTGGTTGATCTTGTGAATAATTCTTCTTTTTCAATGGACCTGAAGGACATTTCGAAAATCGGGCCTCAAAGTCTTACCGGCCTGTTCATCGTTTATTGCCTTTCATTTTGTTTTTATCTGTTTTCAAAAACTGCAGGGTCTTTCACAAGTTTCAGCAGTCATCGTGTCAGGATACTTGTTATTGCCGTTGCCACCGCGGGAGATCTGATGCTGAACCTGCTTTGGTGGGACCTTTTCAATTCCATTATACTGGCAATCCTTTTCGCAGTTTTTCTATTTATGCTCTTGTTTGTTTTCATAGAAAAAACAGGGAACAGCCCGTTTAAGAATATTATATTACCTATGATTTGGATGGCAATCCTTGTTTCGGTTGTGTTAAACAATGCCAATTATATCCGAGAACGGGAAGAAAGAAAACTAATAGCACTTAAGCTGGCAACGGAAAAGAATCCTGTTACAGAACTTCTTTATAATTCTCTTGAGAGGAAACTCCTTAATGACTCATCAATCCACTCAATGCTCAGAGAATATGAAGCTACAAAGGAAGAAGCCCTGGTGAAATATATAAAGTCGAATTATATCAGGGATTACTGGAACAGATTTACTGTTCAGATTACAGTTTGTGCTCCCGGTAAAATGTTAAGGATCCAGCCAAGAGGATATGTTTTTGATTGCGAACAATATTTCCGCCAGGTTTGTTTAAAAGCAGGAGAAAGGACATCAAACCCTAACTTGTATTTTATTGATTATGGTACCGGAATAGAGACATACCTCGCTATGCTCGAACCATCAGATTCTACAGACAGTGGTAAAATGCCGGCAGAAAAAATCTATATTGAATTCAATGCGAAAACACCGGTCAAGGATTTGGGATACCCTGAACTGCTTATCGACAGGAGAATTATGAATATTCCAGACCTAAGCAGTTACTCTTATGCTATGTACCAGGGAGGAGTGTTGGTTTATAAAACAGGTAAATTTTCTTATCCCATGAGGTGTAATGATCTTGTGAATTCTTCAGCCTATAATGCATTCTTTACTTCCGGCGGAACGGATCATTACAGATACAGGATGGATAGATCAAGAATTCTTGTGTTAAGTAAGAAAAATGATAGTTTTCTTGGACTTATATCACCTGTATCGTACCTCTTTATTTTGTTCTCACTCCTGACCTTAGTGTTGAACCTGGTATTCAAACCCGAAATGTTTCGTGAGTTTTCTTTTATAACGTTAAAAAACCGGTTTCAGATTGCTAATGTGGGTATCATTATTGTTTCTTTTTTAATCCTGGGAGGGCTCCTGCTGTATTTTCTGATAAGGCTGAACAACATTAAAAACATGGATTCCTTTAGCGAACGGACCTTGTCGGTTATGACAGAAATGCAGGATAAATACGGGGAAAAGGATAAACTCGAAAAACTTGATAATGCTTTAGTGGAAGAAGATCTTCAAAGGCTTTCGGGCATGTTTTATACGGATGTTAACATGTATTCCTCAACCGGACTAATGATGTTATCGAGCAGGCCTCAGATTTTTGATGAAGGCCTGATCTCGCGAAGAATAAATCCTGTGGCTTATGCAGATCTTAAAAAGAATCGTCAGTCTGCTTTTTTCCAGGACGAAAGAATAGGTTTGTATAATTACACTTCAGCCTACTTCCCTTTATATAATGATAAAAATGAGCTATTGGCATACATCAATTTGCCTTTTTTCTCCCGACAGGAAGATCTAAAAAAAGAGATCAATGATTTTCTTATTGCCTTTATGAATCTGTACATTTTATTCATCCTGATAAGCGCTTTTATTTCAGTTGCTATTTCCCGTTATCTTTCAGCTCCTCTTGGTATACTGGTCAGCAGGATGGAGGAATTTAAGCTTGGAAAACGCAATGAAAAGATTAATTGGAACAATCACGATGAAATCGGGCGGCTGGTGGAGGAATACAATCGGTTGATTGATGAACTGGCATTCAGTGCCGATCAGTTGGCCAGATCGGAACGGGAGAGCGCATGGCGTGAAATGGCAAGACAGGTTGCGCACGAGATAAAGAATCCGTTGACGCCTATGAAGCTCAGCGTGCAGCATCTGAGTAAGGTATGGAATGACAAGGCGGATGATTTTAACCTGAGGCTTCAGCGGTTTACAAAGATCATGACAGAGCAGATTGATTCACTTTCGGCCATTGCCACAGAATTTTCGGATTTCGCCAAAATGCCCCTGCCGTTTACTGAAAAACTTGATCTTATAGAGATCATAAACTCAGTGATTTCAATGTATAGTGGCCTTGATAATATCCAAATATTGCTTCATACCTCCGAAGAATCAGCCTTCGTCTTTGGAGATAAAAAGCAGCTTGTAAGGATTTTCACAAACCTCTTGAACAATGCAACCCAGGCTATCGGTATAAAAGAACATGGCCTGGTGAAAATTAAGGTTCAAAAGAATGAAAATCAGTATAATATTGACGTTGAAGATAATGGAAATGGAATTACTGATGAGATTGCGGGAAAGATCTTCCTTCCTAACTTCACTACAAAATCAGGCGGAGCCGGTTTGGGCCTGGCAATTGTAAGAGGAATAATCAGAAGTATGGGAGGGGATGTTAAATTTGTACCAGGTAAAGACGGAGCAGTCTTTACGCTAACTATACCGCTTCAATATGACGCAATACCAGGCTGAACAACAAAAACCAGTACTGCATTGGTTGTTGATCGCTATCATTTTAGCGACGGCATGCGTTCGTGAAAAACCCGTCGAAAAACGCATTTTATTTCCAGGCAAATCATGGCAGAGGTACCATATCCTGAAATATGAATTTCCAATATCCGAAATGGGAAAATCCTATGATGTCATTTTTGAACTTCGACTTGCAAAAACTTTTGCTTATGATGAGCTTCCTTTGAATATGGTCCTTAACACACCCTCAGGGGAAGAACGGATCAGGGAATACCAGCTGCAGGTAAAAAGTAAAAATGGCTCATTTACAGGGACATTAAGCGGTGACACATGCATAACACGTTTAGTCCTCAAAAGGAACCTCTACTGTTCAGGGAAAGGAATCCTGAAAGTCGAGATCGAGAATCTTTATCCACGCATGGAGACCGAAGGGATCTATATGGCCTCACTCTTTCTTATTCAACGCTGAAAGGATCTTTACTGCCTTCGCTTTATCAAGCTTGATTTGGTTAACAAGTTGTTCAAGATCCTTAAACTTTTTTTCCTTGCGGATAGCCCTTATGACCCTGATAGAAATTTTCTCACCATAGATATCATCTGAAAAATCAAGGATATTGACCTCGATAACAAGATATGTTCCTCCAATTGTAGGGCGGTATCCAATATTACACAGTCCGAAATATTCTTTCTTCCTCAGCATTACACTTACCAGGTATACTCCGTTTGGAATTACCGGCGGATGATCTTCAGGGGGGATAATATTGGCGGTGGGGAATCCAAGGGCACTTCCCAAATGGTTGCCGTGAACAACTTTCCC
>JAPLDN010000240.1 GCA_026391755.1 Bacteroidota bacterium | reverse complement strand
GAAACCATTAATGAAAAAGTGAGCCGTATTTTGAGGGTCAAGTTCAAAGCAGGTCTGTTCGATAAAAAATTCATCCCCGATACAGCGGTTCTGACTTCTGAAAAGCATAAAAAACTGGCACTTGAAATGGCCGAAGAAAGTATTGTACTCCTGAAAAACCAGGGGAACCTGCTCCCGCTCAGTCTGAATAAGCTGAAAACCATTGCCTTAATCGGTCCGAATGCAGCGGTAACCCGCGTTGGAGGGGGCGGAAGTTCGCGTGTGAATCCGTATTACAGCATCTCACCCCTGGAGGGCATCCAAAAAATGGTTGGAAACCGGGTAAAGCTTTTATTTGCCCAGGGGGACGAATTAAGATCCTGGAGTTTCCTGCCGGTCGGTGCAAACTTCCTCAGGCATGAAGGGACTGAAGGGAAGGGATTGAAAGCCGAATTTTACACCAATGACAAGCTTGAAGGCAAGGCAGCTTTTACAAGAGTTGATTCGAGCCTGTATTTTAACTGGGAGGATGACCCTCCTGCCCCCGGAATCGGAAAGGATAATTATTCGGTAAGGTGGACCGGTACAATCACTCCTCCTGAAACCCGTACCTATACTTTTTATACTGCAAGTGATGACGGTGTGAGGTTATTCATTGACGGGAAGCAAATCATCAGCAACTGGACCGATCACGGCACCACTGTGGATTCGGGAAAGATCGACCTTGTAAAAGGGAAGCCCAGTGAAATAAAAGTGGAATATTATGAGAACGGAGGCAGCGCTGTCATGATGATGGGCTGGGACCTGCCTGTGGATAAAATAAAAAATACCATGATCGCTGAGGCAGTGGAAGCAGCTCGTACGGCCGATATCGCCATCGTTTTTGCGGGGACTTCCGACAGTTTTGAAAGTGAAGGGTTTGACCGGACAGGGGGTCTTAAGCTGCCCGGAAGCCAGGATGAGCTTATCAAAGCAGTGGCCGAAGCCAACCCGAAAACCATAGTGGTTCTAAATACAGGCACAGCTGTAATAACAGGACCCTGGCTGGGCAAAGTCCCGGCCCTGCTCGAAGCTTTCTTTCCCGGACAGGAAGGCGGCAATGCTGTCGCCGAAATTCTTTTCGGAAAACAAAATCCTTGTGCAAAACTGCCATTCTCATTTATCAGCGGTTACGATCAAACCCCTGCATATAAACATTATATGGATAAGGATCTGGATGCGCCATATGCTGAAGGTATATTCGTTGGGTATCGTTACCTCGAAAAAAACAAACTTATACCGACTTTCCCGTTTGGGTTCGGATTATCCTACACCACTTTTGAATATTCCGGATTAAAAGTTGAAACTGGGGCGAACAATACATACAAGGTTTCACTGACAGTGAAGAATACCGGGAAACTTAAAGGGAGTGAGGTTGTCCAGCTTTATATAGGAGACGACCACAGCAAGGTACACCGCCCGATAAAAGAACTTAAGGGATTCGCCAGGGTAAGCCTGGAGCCGGGACAGGAGAAAAAAGTGATCATGACACTGAACAGCCGCTCTTTCAGTTATTATGACACCGCCGGGAAGAAATGGAAATACGAACCGGGCAGCTTTGAAATTATGGCAGGCAGCTCATCCGCAGATATAAGGCTAAGAACCAAGCTTATGGTAAAATAGGATTTCCTGTAATTTTCATTATCTTTGATGTAACGGGAAGTAAGCCTGAATCTCAAAAACAAATGTAATATGAAAGATTTCAAAAAATATTATCATATCCCCGCCCCGCCGCCTGATGTGTATGCAGCTCTGACCAACCCTGTCACACTTCAGCTGTGGACCGGCGAGCCGGCTATAATGACGACAGTGCCAGGCTCGGAATTTTCACTCTGGGATGGCAGTATAGTGGGAAAGAACCTTGAGTTCGAGGAAGGCCGCAAGATAGTCCAGCAATGGTATTTCGACGGCCAGCCTGAAGAATCGCTTGTCACAATCATACTTCATGCCGAGGGAGAGGGTACATCCGCAGAACTGAGGCATACAAACATACCCGATAAGGAATACAAGGATTTTGTGAATGGCTGGGATGAATATTATTTCGGCAACCTGAATGCATTCTATAAAGAATAATTATCAACCTTTTACCAAATCATTATTCATGAAAAAATCAGTATCGCTAGCCGGAATCCTCATTATTGCAGCCCTGGTGTTTATTACTTCCTGCAGCTCCCCGATTTCGATGACCAGCTGGAAAAACCCTGAGGATCACAACCAGATATCAAAAGTTGTTGTCATCCCTCAATTTGCAAAACTTGAATATGTAAAACCATTTGAACAGTCGATGTGCGGTTATTTCAAGCAGATGGGACTTAAAAGCCTGGGTTCTCTTGATTTTCTCAATCCTACAAGGTCCTACACTGTTGAACAGGTGAAGGCGAAGATTGACAGTCTTGGTGCCGATGCTGTGCTGATCTTCAAATACACCGGTACCGAAAAGGAGTCCAGTTATGTTCCTGCAACCTATTATGGCGGATATGGAAGCTACTGGGGCTGGGGCGGAGGATTTTACGGTGGCGGAGTTTATTCAGGAGGTTATTGGAGCACTACATCCACAATTAACCTCAAATCGATCCTTTACAATGTGAAGAATACCCAAAGTGCGTTATGGACTGCCGACGTTAGTATAACCGACCCTGAATATGTTGACAAGTCGGCTTTACAGCTTGCCCAGAAGATTTACGCCGACTGGCAGAACAATGGCCTGATCATGCCTGTGGCGAAGAAATAAACCTGATTTTTTTGGACTTCCCGATGCGGGATGATTTTGGGCTGGTGAAAGGATCAATATCTTTTTTCCACCAGTTCTTTAATTCTTTTAAAGGCATTTGATGCCGAGTTCCAGTTATTCCTTCGCCTTAAAAGGTCAAGGTATTCCTGTGCCTGGGGTAATGTTTTAAAACCGCTTAGTGTTTCAATGCTCTCGTTGTATTCACGCAGGTTACCGTCGAAAAGCTCATTGATGAACAGGAATTTATCATTGATACCGATTGAAGCTTTGAAACTTTCATTACGAGGGATTTTGGGTCCAAGGCTTTTTTCGCGTGCTTCCTTAAGTTTAATATTGAATACAGGTTCTTCCGCGGCAAAAAGTTCAAGCTCGGAAGCTTTTACAGGGCGTTTTGAAGAACTCTCCTTTTTCACGACCGGCTTCATCCGGATGCTTGTCGGCAAAGGCGTTTCTTTCAAAGGCTCCCTGGCAGTTTCCTCCCCGGCTTCTATCAATGGTTCCTGAAACTCTTCTTCCCGGGCTTCTATCAATGGTTCCTGAGACTCTTCTTCCCGGTCTTTTATCAATGGTTCCTGAAACGCTTCTTCCCGGGCTTTTATCAATGGTTGACTAACCTCAATCTCCCGGGCTTCTATCAATGGTTCGGGTGGATGAGCAACAGATATTTTAAAGTCGCGGGGGCCTGAGATCTTTTTTTCGACAAACAGCAGGGGATCATTAAGGCGTTGGAGGCGATGGAAGGTTTCGTAGAGTTTACGAACATTTTCCATGATCATGTCGAATTCGATCTGGGGAATAAAATCATCGTATTCCCTGATGATCTCAAACTGTTCGTTGATTGCTTCAAGCAGAATCTGCAATTCCCGGGTGATGATACTTTTATCCATAAGAGGTTTAAAGGTACTGAATTTAACAGGGTCCGGGGAACAATTGTTGATAATTTCTGAGAAAATTTTCTGTAAATTTGCAAGCTGATTCAAAAATGCTTTCCTATGAAAAAGACCGTATTGTTTATTTTAGCAAGTATTCTTGTTTTTAGTTTTTCTTCTATGTCTCAAACCAAAACCTCCCAGAAAGTGGTAAAATTCGTAATTCATACCGACTATGGTGACATGAAGGGTTTTCTGTA
>JAPLDN010000207.1 GCA_026391755.1 Bacteroidota bacterium | reverse complement strand
TATATATAATTTCTTATGAACCCTTTGAAACTTACTTACCGCCACCACGTTCTTCCGGGTGACGTCAGTGCAGTGAAAGAAATGGCTGAATCGACTGGCTTTTTCTATGACTTTGAAATTCCGGTCGCCGTCGAACTGGTCGAAGATGCACTGATTGACGGAGAACACAGTCCGTACAAATTCCTGTTCGCCGAAGTTGACGGGAAACCGGTTTCCTACACCTGCTACGGCCATATCATGGGCACCGAAGCGGGTTATGATCTCTTCTGGATTATTACGCATAACGACTACCGCGGACAAGGAATTGGAAAGATCATCCTGGAAGAAACCCACAGGCTCATCAAAGAACTTGGAGGGAAGTATGTGATCGCCGAAACCTCGGGCCTTGAGAAATACACCCCGACACGAAAATTTTACCTGAATTTCGGGTATAAGCTGGAAGCTGAGATCCGTGACTACTACAAGGACGGGGATTCAAAAGCAGTGTTCATTTACCGGTTCTGACATCTGTCATCTGACATCTGACATCAGACATCTGACATCAGACATCTGTCATCTGACATCTGACATCAGATATCCCGCATCCCTCATGCATACTGCCTTCTGAAATTCGCCAGCATTTCAGGGGTAAGCTTTTCCTTCTTCCTGATATTCTCAAACTTCAGCAGCAGGTCTTCCACGGTGAGCAATTCTTTTTCTTTTGCAGGAATATCAGAAATGATCCTGCCTCCGTGCATCATGATGATCCTGTTTCCCATCTCAAGTGCCTGTTTCATCGAATGGGTTACCATGAGGGCCGTGAGTTTTCCGTCTTCAATAAATTTATTGGTAAGCCTGGTAACCTGGGCCCCGGTTTTCGGATCCAGGGCCGCAGTATGTTCATCCAGCAGCAATACGTCGGGTCTCCTGAGAACTGCCATCAGCAGTGTGATCGCCTGGCGCTGACCACCCGATAATGTACCTGCTGCATTATTCAAGCGGTCTTCCAGCCCCATTTCAAGTTCTTTCAGCCGTTCTGAAAATTCAGCCATCAGCTTCTTGTTCAGGCTGAACCCGGGATAACGCTTTTTACCGCGGAACCACGCCATCAGTAAGTTCTCGGCAATAGACATGTCGGGTGCCGTGCTCATGTATGGATTTTGAAACACCCTTGAGATTGAATCCGCGCGTCGGTATGCAGGAAGTCTTGTCACATCCCTTCCGCAAAGTTTAACCTGCCCCTCATCCGCCAATATATTTCCTGCAATAACATTAAGCAGGGTTGACTTCCCTGAGCCGTTGGTTCCTATCACTGTGACGAACTCACGCTCCCCTATCTCAAGATTGATACTCCTGAGAGCGTCCACCTCATCAACACTGCCCCTGTTAAATTTGACCGATATATCTTTCAGCGAAATCATTAATTACTGAGTTTGATTGTGGCTTTCTTCATAATGGAGTCAGGTATGCTTATTTTCTCTTCCCTCGCAATGGCAAGGTTTATGGCAAGAGCTTCGGGAACGTACAATTCAATGGGGATGTCGGCCGGGGCGGCTCCATCCATAATTCCCAACATGATACCTGCTGCTTTTTTCCCGACTTCGTAATAGTCGGCCCCATAGCTAAGCATGGTCCCCGATTTAATGTCATCGGAAGTATTTGTAAAAAAAGGAATTTTCCTCTCCCTCATAAGTTTTGCCAAAACGGGGATCACCTGCGAGGTGGTAACATCTCCCGAAACATAGAAAATATCCATACCCTCATCCAACAGGGATTTTATTGCCTCGTCAATTTCGTTTGTTCCTGTGATGGTTCTCTCAAGAAGCCTGAAGCCGTATATCCTGCAAGCTTCCCGGGCAAGGCGTGTACATATCTCAGAATTGACTTCAGAGGTATTCCATATTATCCCTATCTTTTTAGCCAGAGGCAATAAAGCACGCATCAGCCTGATTGTGGAAGCAACGGGCTGTGGAGTCGCAATCCCGGTGAGGTTTGGCCTGTGGTCGGTGAGGGAGGAAGCTACTCCTGCTTTGACCGGGTCGGTAACAGCCGAAAACACATGAGGGATGCGGGTATTCACCCCTGCCATAGTTTGCAGCACAATCGATGAAAAGGTTGCGATGTAGTCGAAATCTTTCGAGACGATATCCCTGGCCACTGCCTGGGCATTGGCATAATCACCCTGGGAATTGAAATTGACGAGGTCCATTTTACGCCCATGAAGGTACTTCTCACGTATCATCACATCCCTGAAACCCTGCACACAGCGGTCAAGTACAAGGTTATTTGCATACTGGAACATAGCAAGCTTCATTGGTTTGTCCTTTCCCATGCTCAATGGCAGCCTGAATTCCTTCCTGGTATACTTCCCTTTGTACACTTTGGATTCGGCCCTCGAAAAAAGGCTGTCGGGAACATTGATCCCATATTCAATTGCAAGGTCTTTATTGATCCCCAGCAATGCATGTGCATAATGCTCATACGGAATCTTTGCAGGCAATTCGCCGCGGATGATCCTGTCGGCCAGACGGGCTGCCTGCACCCCGCTGATATAATACTCGTATCCGAAAACGAGAAATGCACCGTTGGGCAAACAGTCGGCATCATTGGCAAAAATTGGTTTCTTATAGTCCTTCGATATTCTAACCACCGATTCCAGGGCATCGAAGACTGTAAGGTCGTTGATCAGGAAAAAAGCACAAATGTTTTTGGAAGCAAGGGACTGGGCCGCCTGCATGACCTCGCCGGTACTGCTTACGCTGACCCGAGGTTGGATTTTGTATTGGGGAAGCCGGGATTATACATCGTTCCTATGATGCGGGGACCTGGAAAAAGCATTGTCAGGATCCGCAGAAGTTCCTCAACAGGAGCATGGCCGTATATACCTGTAACATTTGGCGGATGGCTGATGGGGGAAGTGCCGGCTCCCAGCATGAAAGGGTTAGCTACAGTTGCAAACACAACAGGTTTTATCTTTACTTTATGGATGACCGCCTGTGTTGAAGCGGATGAGATCGAGATGAAAAGATCGGTTTTATCGGCTATCAGGTGGTCGACAATGGTTTTATTTGCAGGGATGTCGCCTTCGGCGTTGACCTCATGAATGCTGCAATTAACACCTTCGCTGTATCCCAGCCTTTTCATTTCGTCCCTGAACCCATCACTGGTCCTCATCAGCAGGTCGCTATGGTTGGCAATTACAATTCCGATCCTGGTGTTCTTTATTTTTTCATCTTTCGATGCTTGCATATGGACGCTTTTCCATGCAAACCATCCTGACAGGAACAGGATAAACAGGGCAAGAAACAGTTTCCGGTTTTTGCTGATCCATTTCCGAAATTTCCCATTTCCTCTCTGATCATTTTTCAAGGAATACGAGATGATGAGTGTAAGCAGGACGAAAAGTGCTGTAAGAATTTTAAGGTCGTTCGGATCAAAACCAATTTTCAGGGCCATGGCAACGGCAAGCCTGAATATCACCGCTCCCAGGATCACACCCAGCACGGCGGTCAATACTTTGCGGGTACGGAAAAGCGCCTGGCCAATGATGACGGCAGCAAGGCTGTATATAATGGAGCCTATTCCCATCCCTATATCGGCAAATCCCTGGTACTGGGCCACCAGTATTCCCGATAAACCCACCAGGCCATTAGCCAGGCTGATGCCGAGTATCTTCATCCTGTTTGTGCTTACCCCCTGGGCCGAGATCATTACAGGATTGTTTCCCGTGGCTAGCATGGTCAATCCGAGGTCGGACTTCAGGAAAGCAGTAAGGAGCACCCAAACCACGATCATCACCAAAGCCAGGATAATACCGATCCAAAGTTCAGGGGGAAGACCCGGGTTGACTGATGAAATGGCGGTCACCACTGTTGGATTGTTCATCAGGGGGATGTTCGATTTGCCCATGACATGAAGGTTCACCGAATACAGGCCTGTCATCACCAGGATGCCGGCCAGCAGTCCGTCGATCTTGAACTTTGTGTGGATAAGCCCTGTAACGAATCCGGCACAGGCACCGGCTATAAAAGAAACGGGAAGAACAAGAAAAGGGTTCCAGCCGTCGATGATAAGGATTGCTCCTGTGGCCGCACCCAATGTAAAACTACCGTCGATCGTGATATCGGCAATTTTGAAATACCGGTAAGTGATAAACGTCCCCAATGCCATAAAGGCATAAAGGAAACCAAGATTTATCGCTCCGGCCCAGAGTTCCATACTATAATATTATAATACCCGCAAGACCAAATAAAAACCTGCTTTCTTCAAGAAGGTGAACCACCTTCAAAGGTTCTGCCCCCTGCACAATCCGTTGCAGTTCCAGATTCAGGTCCATCCCTGTTTTACCAATTAATCCTTTCGAAAAAACAACGGCATGCATATGCAGTTCTTCTTCATCTCCGCTCCTTGAATAAATTCCGGCCGCCAGGATGGTCTGGTTAAGGCCGGTATCCTCAACAGGGAAATCAAACCAGTTTGCAAAGTTTGAATCCTGCATGATATCCCCTGCTCCAGGTGCATTTTCCTGCCAGGGGATTTTCCTGAGATTCAAACCGTAAATCCCGGCGCTTTTACCCAGCATGACAAGCCCGAAGAACTCATTGCCGCAGATCTCCGCCGACTTTCTGGCAATATCGAGCAGAGTGACCGGGGAGGAGGAACCGAAACGCAGGCAAACATTAAAATCTCCTGAAAATCTGAACCCATGGAGAAAATGGACCAGGCCCGGATGAGTTTTTGAATACCAGGCATAATCCACGGCAGCCTGTTCAACGGCAGGAAAGCCGAAATAATGATGATTAACAATCAGGGACTCACCAAACAGGTTCCGGTAATCCTGCAGGGTCTCACCTGCTGCAGCAAGACCCAGCGCAAACTGAAGTTCCGACTGGGGAATGGAAATAATATCTTTTTCGGTATAGTCGCTGGATCGGAGTTTGGAGGCCTTCCCGATACCGGAATACTGCCCCGGAGGTTGATTCCTGGATTCCCATTGGAAGGTCCTGTCTTCAGAAAAGACCAGGCTCCCTGTTTCACTATCCTGGCCAGGGACTGCTGCCATATCGCCGAGCTCATCAAGCGAATTAATGATCCTGAAGAGGTTCTGAAGCCCGCTTACCCTGAATACATCCAGGGCTGCTTCCTGCATGGATAACAGTATGACTTCACCTCCAACAGGCCGTAGTTTTTTCTGTGCATGAATGAAAACCCTGAGGCCTGCACTGCTTATATAGGAAACGGAAGAAAAGTCGGCAATGAGCTTATGGTTCCCGTCATCGGCGGCCTGTTCAAACAGTTTATCAAGTGTGGATGAAGTGAGACCGTCGATCCGCCCTTCTATTTCAAAAACGAGATATGCGCCATATGCCTTTTCCCTGGTCAGGATCATCTCCCGAAAAATCTGATCGCCATCATGGTTATATCATCACTTGGCGGGAATCCAGCAGTAAATTCAGCCACAGCCGATAATATAGTTTTTACCAGCTCCGTATGACCGGAGTTAAGATTTGTATTCAGAACATCTTCCAGCCTCTGATCACCGTAGAGCTCCCCCTGCCGGTTGAAAGCTTCCGTAACCCCGTCGGTATATAAGTACAGGATATCCCCCGGGGCAAGAGTTGTTCTAAGCGATTTGTAATTAAAATGTTCAATTCCCCCAAGTACGGTTCCCCTTGTCAGCTCAACCTCTTTGATGCCCGAGGGATTGACGATGTATGGCGGGTTATGCCCTGCATTGACATATTCCAGTTCCCCGCTGGATGTATTCAGAATGCCATAGAAGACTGTAACGAACATGGATGAAACGCTTTCGCTGCATAAGAGGTTGTTCACATAATTCATGCATTCGTCGGCCGGGATACCTTTAAGGCCGGTGGCCCTGATAATTGTACGGCTGACTGCCATAAAAATAGCCGCGGGAACTCCCTTGCCCGACACATCACCAATCACAAAACCTATCCTGTCGTTGTCGATCATGAAGAAATCATAGAAATCACCCCCCACTTCCTTAGCTGCATTCATTGCCGCAAAAATGTCGAAATCCTTACGGTTGGGGAATGGCGGGAAAAACTTGGGAAGTATGGCTTGCTGGATCTCGCGGGCGGTCTGAAGGTCCTGTTGTATGGAAATAAGCTGGTCATGTTCCTCCAGCCCCCTCCTGATCTGCAGGATCTCGTCCATAGTCTTGTTGATGGTGATCTCAAGATCCTCAAAATTAATGGGCTTCGTAAGGAAATCAAAAGCTCCGCGGTTCATGGCCGTCCTGATATTTTCCATATCACCGTATGCAGAAACAACCACAGTTTTAAGTCCGGGGTTTTTAAGTTCCTTGAGCTTCATAAGAAGCGTAAGCCCGTCCATTTCGGGCATATTGATATCGGACAGTATAATACCGATCTCGGGAAACTCTATTAGTTTGCTGAGAGCTTCCAGCCCGTTATGGGCAAAAACAAAATCGTAAATGTCGTCCCTGATCTGCTTTCTGAATTTCTGTTTTACAAGCGGCTCGAGATCGACTTCATCGTCGACTACCATGATCTTCACATTCTTAAACTGATTTTCACTCATATTCCTTTTCTTTCGTTTGATACAATATTCACTAAACAGTTTTCGGGATGGTGATCACGAATTCGGCATATTCACCTTCCTTCGAATCAACCTCTATCTTTCCCTGGTGCTCCTGGACAATAATATCGAAACTGATCGACAATCCCAGCCCGGTGCCCGACCCAGCCGGTTTGGTAGTATAAAATGGATTAAAGATTTTTTCGATAACCGCTTTTGGCATCCCTTTGCCGTTGTCCCATATCCTGATTTCAACTTTATCGCCCAGGTCTTTTGTTGATACTTTCAGAATTGGGAAGTAGGTATCCTTGAATTCCTTCTTTTTCTGATGTGTCGAATAGCAAGCGTTATTGATCATGTTCAGAAATACCCTGCTAAGATCCTGGGGGATCACATTGACCTGTTTCAATTCCGGGTCGTAATCGCTTTCTATTTTGATGTTGAAGGATGAATCGGAAGCCCGCATCCCGTGGTACCCGAGGTTCACATATTCGGCCAGAAGGGCATTGATATCGGTAGGCATGCGTTCGCCCGACTTGCCGCGGGAATGAAGCAGCATTCCGCGGATAATGCTATCCGCCCTCTTTCCATGGTCATGGATCTTTTTAACATTGCCTTCAACATCCCTTAAAATGCTTAGGATATAGTCAGCTTCTTTTTCACCGACAGAGGCTGAAAATTTATCGGTTTCGGCAATGATTTCCTGAACAAGCTCAACTGACAGTTCCGAGAAATTATTGATAAAATTAAGGGGGTTCTTGATCTCATGGGCGATACCGGCGGTAAGCTGGCCGAGGGAGGCCATTTTCTCCGACTGGACCAACTGTGCCTGGGCGGCTTTTAATCGGTTGAAAGCGGCGTCGAGTTCCAGGTGTTTGGCATTCAGTTCGGAAGTGCGTTCATCCACTTTCTGCTCCAGTGTCCTGTTATATTCTGCAAGTTGTTCATGGGAGACCCTGAGTTCATCAGTGGTTTTTTGCAGGTCATGAATGGTTTTAGCGAGCGTTTCCTGCATGTAAATGAAAGTGTTGTTAAGGCGGCCTATCTCGTCTTTTGACCTGATAGGGGGAAGCTGCACATTGAAATCCCCTTCGGCAAACTGCTCAACTGCAGCTGTTAACCGCCTTAAGGAACCAGTGATGGATCGTGAAATCAGCAGGATAACGATGAAAATCACAAAAAGACCGGCGGTTGCCAGTTCGACAAGGTGCCTGTATAAAGAGTCGGCATCGGCCATAAACTCATCCACAGGGAAGATAATGGCTACCGACCAGCCGTTGGAAGGAACGGGTGCATAGGAAATCCAACTGTCCTTGCCTGTAACATAATTTTTGTAGGGGATCTCGGCAAATCCCTTCTCGCCCTTGATCATTTTTTTCCCTATCTCGCGCAATTGTGGCAGTTCTTTATTGTCGGCTATAGAGAAAATAGATTCATTCATAATTTCCTCTTTCCTTTTGTGGGTGACAATCGTTCCAGTGCGGGATATCATATAACCATATCCTGTTTGATATACTTTTATGGCATTGACGATCTGCTGGAGATGCTGAAGGGATACATCCACTGTGAGAATGCCGATAAATTTTTTGTGACCCGGTTCGGTTATGTAAAGCGGAACCGAATAGGTTGACATCAGCGAATTGCCCCCTCCTTCATCAAAATACGGCTCACACCATTGCGACTGCCCGAGTTCCCTGGGTATCTGGTACCAGTCCATGGTAAAATAATTATACGTGTCGCTGCCAAGATGAATGAACTTCAAACGGTAGCTGTCACGGTAATAATAGAAGGAATAGTATTTTTCCGCAGGCGACTTGAAATAAGGCTCGAAGGCAAGTGCTGCTCCGAAAATATCATTATTGCTTTCGACCATTTGTTTCAACAGGTATTTCATTTTTTCCTCATTCCCGAGCTCTGAAAGTATGAGAGCGGAATAATTCGCGGGGATGGCCTGGATCTTTGAAAGCACCTTGTCTATCTTCAGCACTGCGTTGCTCGTCATTTCGTATGCAATGCTCCTCAGGTTCTTTACGACCAGGGTTTTGGTCACTTTATAATCATAAACGAAGATTATAACCATGATGGCCGAAATAGACAGAAAAATGAAGAGTATCAATTTAAAAGCAAGGCTGTGCCTTATATTTTTCCGCCTGGGTTGGGTCATAGGGTCAGTCTACTTTTCAGTTGAAGGGTGAAGCAGGCTTGAATAGGGCCTGAAAAAAAGTTTGAAATCGGGGATCTTGCTGATCTGTTTACTTTCCAGTAATATTTTTGCATTCGACAAATAATCGTTTTGGGAAAGCCTGATGTTCATGGCAGTCCTGCCGGCTGGCAAATACAGGTCCTTGTAACGCCTGATCATCCAGTATTGGTGAGAGCTGTTAGCCGCCATTTTCCGGGCTCTTTGGTATTTAAGGATAATTTGCACGCTCTCATCGGGATGGTTCAGGGCATATTCCCAGGATTCAATGCTTGCCTTGACAAATTCAACGCATATTCCCGGATCAGCTTTGATTTTATCCTCAAGGCAATAGATCCCGTCCTCAAGAAAATTCAAACCATAGTCTGCAAAAAAGAAAGGTACCAGTTCATTTTCATTATACCCGCTGTTGATAATGGCATGATACTCATCAAACCAGTTGGCATTGATAACATCAATTCCACCCTGCAGAAAAAGGTTATTGGTGCTCCCGATGGGAACAATTTCGGTGTTCAGGTTATATTTTGCAAATAAGGCCCTGGGCTGAAGTTCATAGCCATCCCAAATGCCTGCACGTTTTCCGTTAAGGTCCCCGATTTTTTCTATTCCGCTCGATTTCTTTGCAAGGAGCATAAGAGATGAACGGGTTGAGAACTGGGCAATATTGACGATGTTTACACCGCTGCTTCTCATCTGGATGGCATTGACAAGCCATAGGATCGCAAAGTCGGCCTGTCCCTGTTTGATAATGGCATCGGTAGTAACAAAGGGTTTGTATTCAAGGATATCCAGGTCTATGCCATGCTTTTTGAATATACCCTTTTCTCTCCCGACATAATACCCTGCGAACTGGCAGGTTGTGACCCAGTATGGATAAACACTTATCTTTTTAAGGCTTCCGCCAGGCGTACTCATTTCCCGGGTAGCTGTTGAACCGGAATTAACTTCTTTCCCTTTTTGCTTACAGGAAGAAGGAATAAGAAACATGAGCACACTCAGCAGAAGGAAAGAGTAACTGTACCGGTGTTTGTATAAACGCATACAGCTTTGAAAATTTGCTTTATTTACATGTAAAATTAAACTATTTTCGTTATCCAATTCAATAAATTGATCATGCAGGCTTTGATTTTTGAAAACGAACTTTTACTGAAGGATGTCCCTGTTCCCGAACCGGCAGCAGGGGAAGTCCTGGTTAAAATTCTTTACTCCTCCATTTGTAATACCGATCTCGAGATCATTAAAGGATATATGGGTTTCAGGGGAGTGCTGGGACATGAATTTGTTGGCCGGGTTATAACAGAGTCCCATCCTTTGCGTGGTAAGACTGTGGTTGGTGAGATCAATTGTTCCTGCGGAAAATGCTATCTCTGCCTTAGTTCAAGGCGAACACATTGCACAAACCGACTCGTCACAGGCATTGACGGCCACCAGGGTGTTTTTGCCGGTTTCATTTCCCTTCCGGCCGAAAATCTTCATATAGTGCCTGACTCCATCCCGGGCCCTGTGGCAGTATTTACCGAACCACTTGCAGCGGCTGTCGAAATCTTTGAACAGCTCCATATGAAACCATCGAAACCTGTTTTTATTTTCGGGGCAGGGAAACTTGGAATGCTGGTCTCAATGGTTGCAAGGCTGCAGGGCTTCGATTATACTACTTTTGATCTTATCCCGGAAAAGACGGTTTTTGCCCGCAGCCTGGGACTTAATGCAAAGTCATTAAAGGAACTGCTTCCTGGAGAGAAAGCAGAAGTATGTATCGACTGTACGGGAAATGCCGAGGGCATCAAGCTTGCGCTCAAACACCTTTGGCCCCGGGGAACACTGGTATTGAAAACAACGGTTGCCGATACTGCGAAACCCGATCTGAACAGTATTGTTATCAATGAATTCACTATTCTCGGTTCACGGTGCGGACTATTTAAACCCGCGCTAAACTTGTTGGAGCGGAACCTTGTCGATCCCTCCCCATTGATTTCGGGGGAATTTGCTTTCACTGACATTTTAAAAGCGTTTGAATCTGCAAAAAATCCCTTAAATCATAAAATTATCATCAATCATCAGTTGTAAATGTTTTTTTTAACAAGACTTTGTCATTAAAAAAAATCCTGTAAATTCGCTATTCCATTCAGAAAAAATAAAGACATGAAAGCATTCAGAAAAATTTTAGCAGGACTCTTCCTGGCACTCACTGTAATTTCAGTAATGACTTCCTGTAACAACGGAGCCAACAAGGACAAACAGGCTAATCAGTCAGCTGCTGATACAATTAAGAAAGATGTAACCCTTTCACCTGAAAACAAGAACCTGCTTTACCAGTTCCCTACTCCTTTCGAAGTCACCATGATGCTTCAGAGGGCTAAGGCAGGCTACATATTCAAAATCACCAACCCTCCTGCCAATTTAAGCAAGTATTCCACCGAAAAGGCAAAAGCCCTGAATCTTGGCATATACAGTGCCGACCTGGCCTATTCGGCAACCTACAATTTTGTTGATGAAACAAATAAATTCATGGCATGCACTGGTAAGCTTGCAAACGACCTCGGTATTGCAGGAGTTTATGACCCGGGCATTGTCGACAAGGTTAAAAAGTTTAATAACAATAAAGACTCCCTGGTGAATCTGGTAACCAGGATCTTTAACAAGACGAATGACTTCCTGAGCAAGAACAACCGTAACCAGATCGCAGTGCTCGTAGCTACCGGCACTTTTGTCGAAGCCCTCTATCTCGCTGCATCCCTGAACCAGGTTGCTGCCGACAACAAACCTATATCTACTGTTATTTTCAGGCAGAAAGATAACCTTGACAAGCTGATCACCCTCCTCACAGCTTACAATATGGACTCGGAACTCAAACCAATTGGTGATGAGGTTAGCAAGTTAAAAGCAATTTACACCAATTACGGACTGGAAGCAGACAAGAAACTGCCCCAGCAAAAAGCAGCTGAGATCGGTGATCTGACCCAGAGTGTCAGAGACTCCTTTATCAAATGACCGAACCTATTCTGATGGCCCTGGTCCAGCTGTTTGCTACTGTTGCAGCAACGGCGAGGAAGCAGGCTTCTGAAAACTCCAGGCTCATCCTGGAATCCTACCTGCGTGATCAGCTTAACAGCGGGGAACTTGAAGAATATTTAAAGCTTTTCGACGAATTACTTTCCTTTCATCAGCCCTTCGGGGAGTCCCCAGGGGCTCCGCCGCCCGACATCTCTTCTAAAATATCGACGATTTGCCAAAAGATCGCAAGGGACCTCCCTTATCTTGACAGGCTTATTGTCTTTATGAAATTTATTGAATTCATTGAAGAGATATCGAGGAACGAAACAGGTAAAGGTCTGCAGGAAAGCAAACAGATGACATCTTATGCCGCCCTGCTTAAATCGGCTTTCAACATCCCCGATAACGAATACGAAAATGCCCTGAACTTTATCCTGGACCCGTTTGGAGGAAAAATTCTTCCCCAGGACCTTCTCCTGATCGATGCCCAACCCGAAAACACCAGCCTTAAACATATCTTCAGGGAGCTTCTCGATGGAAGTATCATGGTGTTGTTTTTCCCAAGCATACGCCGTTTCTTTGCCCGTTACCTCGGGAAAGACCAGCTATACCTGAACGGACACACTATCCAGCCCTACCGCTCGTTTTTCCTGGCCAACGGGGCCATCCTGAATAATCTGAAGATCACCCCGGTTTATTATTCCGACATAGCTTCGAAATTCCTGCATGGAGACAAAACCATACAGATAGAATTTACAGCAAAAGAGATCGAGTACCGCTTCAAAAACAGCACTAATGGTATTCATCCTTTCAGTTTTACTGCACGCTCGGGTGAACTCATCGGGATCATGGGAGGGAGCGGTGTCGGCAAATCGACTCTTCTGAATGTATTTAACGGAAGCCTTTGCCTTAATAACGGAGAAATCCTCATTAACGGGTTTAAACTTGGAACCAATAATAATGAGCTTGAAGGTGTGATAGGGTTTGTGCCCCAGGATGACCTGCTGGTTGAGGAACTGACTGTTTTCGAGAACCTTTATTTCAACGCGAAACTCTGTTTCAGGGATTTCAGCAAGAAACAGCTGATGAAGGCTGTTTTGAAAGTTCTGAAAGATATCGGGCTTATCGGTATCAAGGACCTCAGGGTGGGTGATCCCCTGAACAAGTTCATCAGCGGGGGGCAGCGTAAGAGGCTGAATATAGCGCTGGAACTGATACGTGAACCTTCCGTCCTGTTCGTGGATGAACCCACTTCCGGGCTTTCGTCCATGGATTCGGAACTTGTGATGCTGCTTCTTAAGGAACAAACCCTGAAAGGCCGGCTTGTAGTGGTGAATATCCATCAGCCTTCATCAGATATTTATAAACTGTTTGACATACTGCTGGTCATGGACAAAGGGGGATATCCGATTTATTACGGCAACCCCATTGATGCACTTACTTACTTTAAAACACTGAGCAACCATGCCAATCCCGATGAAAGCGAATGTCAGAACTGCGGATATGTCAATCCTGAACTGATCCTCCAGATTACAGAAGCCAGGACTGTGAACGAATACGGAAAACTCACTGTCAACCGCAAAGTCAGTCCCGGGGAATGGTATTCCCATTTCTTGAATACCATTCAGCCCCGCTTAAAGCTTTCCGGAATAAAACGACAACTCCCTCTGAATTTCTTCAAAGTTCCCGGGAGATGGAAACAGTTCAGAATCTTTGGTGTGCGGAACCTTCTGACCAAAATAACAAACCGGCAGTACCTCGTTATCAATCTGTTTGAAGCTCCCTTCCTTGCTGCCCTGCTGGCATTCCTGACAAGATATTACAGCGGTGATTCCTATTTTTTCGGGGATAACAAGAACCTTGTGGCCTATATGTTCATGAGCGTTGTGGTGGCTCTTTTTCTGGGCATGATGGTAAGCGCCGAAGAGATATTCAGGGACAGGAGGATCCTTAAAAGGGAAGCCTTCCTTCACCTGAGCCGCAGCAGTTACCTGAATTCAAAGATCATACTACTGTTCGTGCTGTCGGCAGTTCAAACCCTGTTATATGTATTGATCGGTGACTGGATACTGGGCATTAAAGGCATGACCATGGCTTACTGGCTTATACTTTTCAGCACTTCGTGTTTTGCAAATATGGCTGGCCTGAATATATCTTCAGGGCTTGACTCTATAGTTGCCATTTATATCGTGATCCCATTCATACTGGTTCCCCAGCTGCTTCTGAGCGGTACTATAGTCTCATTCGACTACCTTAATCCGGCAATAAGTTCAAGGGTCAATGTTCCGTTTGTAGGGGATATGATGGCTTCCCGATGGAGTTTTGAAGCCATGGCTGTAACTCAGTTCAGGGACAATAAATACGAAAAACAGTTTTACCAGGCCGACAAGGAAATCTCAAACTATTCCTATATCACAGCCCTGCGTATTCCGGCGCTTCAGGAGATGCTTGACGAATCAAGGATGAACATTGTAAGGCAGAAGGACCATAAAAAGACCCTGCAAAACATGCTGATCCTTCGTAACGAAATTACAGGACTGGAAAGAGACGCAGGGTTCAGTCCGGCCCCGCTGGTTCCTGACATCACACCATCGGGGCTTACAAATGATCTGAGCACAAAGCTCAGGTCATATCTCGACTCTCTGAGCCTTGTATTCTCGGCACGGCTGAGTAAAGCAAATAACAGGCATGATGCCATTTATCAGAAACTTGTCAATGAAAAAGGACAGGAAGCGGTATATGCGCTGAAACAGGAATATTATAATGAGAATCTTGCCGACCTGGTGCTGAACTCTGC
>JAPLDN010000307.1 GCA_026391755.1 Bacteroidota bacterium | reverse complement strand
ATTAAATTCGCTTAAATTTATTTTGTGGCCAGGATTGGATTAATAGGCGGATCCGGACTTGAGAAGTTAAACATTCTCAGGGATACCAGGGATGTGGTTTCAGAGACCCCTTTCGGGTCTCCCAGTTCATCATTTTTCCATGGTAAAATTTCAGATAACGAGGTGTACATCCTCTCGAGGCACGCCAGGGACCATTCCATCACTCCCACGCATGTGAATAACCGGGCAAACATCTCCGCCCTGAAGAATTTTGGCTGTACACATATCCTGGCTACAACGGCCTGCGGCAGCCTCAGGGATGAAATACGGAGGGGAGATATTGTCTTTCCCGACAAGTTCATTGACTTTACAAAACACAGGATCAATACATTTCATGACCACTTTGAACCCGATATAACTGGTCATGTCGCAATGGCCGACCCTTTTTCGGAAGAGCTTAGAAAAACACTAATACAGGGAGCCGAAACCCTGAAACTCCCATATAAGCCCAGGGGAACTGTCATCACAATTGAAGGTCCAAGATTTTCAACAAGGGCCGAATCACGCATGTTCCGCATACTAGGTGCGGATATTATTAACATGAGCATTGCACCTGAGGCTGCCCTGGCCAATGAAGCCGGGATACCTTATGCCGTGATTGCACTTTCAACAGATTACGATGCCTGGAAACATGATGAGCAAGCTGTTACCTGGGCTGAAATTCTGAACGTCTTTGAAGAAAATGTCAGGCACGTAACAGCATTGCTTATTAACGTTTTACAAAATTTTACAGTATAAATCATTGCGGATGAAGCAATACATTTTTCTTTTGTTCGGATTGCTGATTGCAGCAGGGGGTCTTGCCCAGTACCCGGTTCAGCCCGGCAGGGTGGACCAAAACTCAGTTGACCTCACAAGGTCGATGGCCGATTTGCCTATGGTCAGCGAAACCAGGTCACTACTTGAGATTGCAACCGGATGGACATTACAGGACAACGGGGAATGGTTGTCTAAAGAAAACAGCATTCCCTGGAAAGACCAGTCCCTGAACAAATCATCAAAACCATCCTATAAACTCGGAAAGGAAAATTTCATAAACCTTGAGGTTCGTGACGTCCTTGTCAATAACGAAATGTTCGTAGTGTTCATCATTCGTTTCAAGACCGGATGGTATGAGTTCCCAATGCTGATGGAAGACTGGCATAAACAAACCGGCGTCACATACTTTGTATGCAAATTGTCAAAATTCCAGGCGGTGATCCCCGAAAAAATGGAATTTAACAAGTTTTATATCCAGAACCTTGATGCATTATGTGATAACACCATCATAGGCTTTGACGAGCGTTATCTTAATTCGACCATTGCATATAATATTCACCAGATACTGACACTTAAAACCATCACACCGCATAACCTGCTGATCGCTTTTATGGGAGTGCAGGCCGGGGGACAGACCACAGCAAGGTTCAGGTTGATCCAGGTCATGAACAAAGAAAAATTCTATGGCCCATACCTGGATGCTAAAAACAGGGACAAACTTTTCAAAGGATCCTATTACGAATGTGATTTTGGCAGTTTCCGGTCTTTAATCAATTACAGCGGAGGGTCCTACATCCAGGCTTTTACAGGTATGCCTAAATCGTCAGATGAATATTATAAACGTGGTTTGTCTGACTATGCCTCGGGGAATTATATCCAGGCTATCTCGAACCTCACTGAAGCTTCAAAATACCCGCCTTATTCAACGTTTTTCCTCACCTATGCTTACCGGGCCAATGCCCGTCAGAAAGTCGGGGACAATGCTGCTGCGATGATGGACTTTGACAAGGCAATTTCTTTAAAACCGGCCGAACAAAATTATTACTCGGCATGGCTTACTGTAATTTATAACCGGGGTGTCGCCAGGTTCAATAACAAGGACAGGGACGGAGCATGTGCCGATTGGAATACGGCCTTGCAATTCGGGCTTAAAGACGTTGCCAATGACCAGGCTATTAAAGACCATTGCCGTAGTTACCGTTTTACCGGACCATCAGTAGCCATGACGCAAAGCGTTTCAACAAATTTCTCGGATGTGAACGGGCCTGAATCCATGACAGATTACTATAAAGTATATTGGGAAGGAGTATGGAAATACGAGCATGGGAACTTCCAGGAAGGACTCAGGTATTTCAACCGTGCCATCGAATTAAGACCCCAGGATAAATCTTTCATGGTTTATTACTACAGGGGGAGTTGTAAACTCAAACTATCCGACTTTGGCGGCGCACTTTCCGACCTTGACATGTCGCTCGCATTTAATGCCAGCAACCAGGGAGATGCCTCCATGATGAAATCTGTTTACTATAACCATGGAATGGCTAATTACATGCTTGGAAATTATGCCATGGCCTGCAGCGATTTCCAGAAAGCGAAAAGTGCAGGAATGAATACCCCCGAATCGGTTGATTTCATGAATCAGGTGTGTCATTGATTTACGAATTACGAATTATAAGAAATCGTAAATCGTAAATCGTAAATTCTAGTATACAACCACATGATGCCTTACCCCATTCTGGTAAGCAATCACCCACGCATCATGTATGCCCTGTTTCCGCAGACGGTCGCATAGTTCTTTTGCAACATTTATATCCTTGTAATAATGACCGATGATATAACGGTTCAAGCCGTTCTCGGTTTCCTTGGTAACGGGCATACTAACACGATAATGCTTTTTTACCCAGGCTACAGTGTAATTATGCTGAGAAAAAGCACAGATCTGTACAACATAATCATAAACTTCCGAGGCCTGGGGGATTGCAATTTTTTCCACTGCCGGCTGGGGAGCAGGTATTTGCACAGCCGGGGCTGCCGGCCGGTAGGTCACAGGCGCTGAATAGCCATATTCCTGGACATTTAGTTTCTTTTTCGGGGTACCAAACCTGTAAGAGGCACTAAATGCGAGGATGTTAATAAAATCACATTTAAACCCTCCCACAGTCTGATCAACCTTGTCGGAAAATATGGTTCTTACGGTGTACTCAACACCGGCATTTATTTTATTTGTAATGGCATATTGCAAACCCAGTCCAAAGGGCAACACCAAAGCTGCCTGGAAGCCGTTAACCTGGGGTGGGCTGATCAATTCTCCGTTAATCCCCTCGGTGAGCTTTGTATTCCAGGCATTGACACCGATACCTGCAGTTCCGTATACGAAGACCTTGCGCCCTTCATGATAGGAGGAAAAAAGATTTGACAGGTTAAATACCGAATTAATTGTAAAATCAATAAAACTCCCCCTGGCAGTCCAGTTTACCGTCTGTGTTCCCTCCTGCCCGTCCTTGCTTCCTTGAATGCCACCTGCAAGTAACTGGGCCTTTACTCCAATCACATTTGTGAATTGCCTCATTCCAAATACGCCTCCTGCAAAGCTCGTACTCCGGTTCGGGAGAAACTTATTAATGTTAAGGTCTCCGTAATAGAAATCGGGGCCCAACATTACACCTGCCTCCCAGGTCCCTGCCATGCTCCCTTTTTTTGTTTTTTTTTCGGGGCCGGATACAGGGCTTGAACCTTCGTAATTACTGAGCGTTTGTGCAAAAAGACTAATGTGGAACAGAACCAATACAAAAACAAAGGCTGTATATCTGAGGTGTTGCTGCATAGCCTGAATTAGGAACCTCAAATATATAACAGCCTCTGTTCTTTAATAGCAGTAATAAAGCCTTACTTACTACAAATTGTTAACAAATTTTATCGGGCGTATTTGAAATCCTTTCCCAGGTAATGGCCTGTATTGCCCAGTTGCTC
>JAPLDN010000254.1 GCA_026391755.1 Bacteroidota bacterium | reverse complement strand
ATTTATCGCCAGCAGGCTTTGGATGATTATCAAAGGCCTATCGGTTATCCTGATGTTAATAACAGATCAGTCGAGGTACACGCCGGTACCTACAATAAGGATTTCCCCCCTTACAATCATTTTCTTGACATAGGAGGATTTACGGATTGCTTTTGTCGTACCGGGTTTTGGCCACAGGTAATCGACCCACCCCTGCCCGTTTTCAGTTGCGACTTTAACTATATCCTGAATGAAAAACTTCCCTGAGGCATCTTTCATTTCTTTCTGGTTTTTTCCCTCAAGAGAAGGGTCGGCAGGATTTACCAAGGTGTTACACAGGGAGTCGAGCACAAAAACATAGGTGTCTTTATATACAAATTCCGAGGAAGTATCCCGGAGGATACGAAATGCGTCCTTCCCCATGGTCCTGATCAGGCTCATGGCGTCATTCACGGCATCCACAGCAAATTCCTTTTCCATATGCATATCATACAGGCCTGAACCGACCACGTATATAGTCCCTGAAGGTGCTTTTGCCAGCTTTACATAAGTCGATTTCCAGGAAGGACTGGTTTTACCGGGTTTCACCCATTCGTAATGGATCCAGCCACACTGCCCCACTCCCAGGGCTTTCCTGATAAACCATTGAACGATTGGTTTGCCATTCACATCCTTTCTGTCATAATCATTCTTTCCTGTCAGTGAACGGTCTTCATGAACATAGATGTCTCCTTTGAGCCCGCAAACAAAAATATAAGTCTCGCCGTTCCTCCAACGGCTGCCGTTATTCATGAATTCATTAAATGCACCTTCACCCTTGTGATTAACTTCCGAAGCGGCGTCATTGACCAGGTTCACCAGGTTTATTGTTTCTTCGAATTTGTATTTGGAGGCCTGGCCGAATACATTTACGCTGCTGTGGCAAACTAACCCGGCAGTTAACAGGATGACGGCTGCGGTAAAAAGCAATACATTTTTCCGGAACATGGTTTTGGTTTTCATTACATGTGCATTTACCCTGTAAATATAAGAAAAATAGATGTGAAAGTCAAATTTTTAGGTACTTTAGCGGCCGGTTTTTAATACATTACTCCTTACGATATGGATAATTCAAAGATATTGCTTCCAAGATATTTCAGGTACATCGGCATTATACTCACAATCGCAGGACTTGTATTCACCATCATCAGGTTCGGGTATGGGATCAAGCCCGATTTCCTCGAAGCCAAAGTTTTTGTTGTTTATGCAGCTTATCTTCAGACCTCTGAATTCCGCGTGATCACAAACAACATCAGCGAGGAGATCTGCGGCATCACCCTGCTGCTGGGTTTGTTTTTCCTGGCATTCTCAAGGTTTAAAATCGAATCGGACAAGATTTGGACACTAAGAATCAGATCCTTCATATATTCTTTATATGCACATACTGCCATCCTGCTCTTTTGCCTTCTTTTCATTTACGGTTGGGGATTCCTGATGGTGATGACCGCGAATCTCTTTCTTTTCCTCCTGATTTATAACAGCTGGTTTTACATCCTTCTGTACAAGGCCTCAAGGTTGAAAGATTAGTAAAATTTGTACTTTCGCGATCCCCGATTTTTATGCACATGAGAAAAATTAATACCGTTCTTTGCCTGATGCTTATCATCCCGGCAGTGTGGTAAAAACTATTTCTTCCCCGATTTCTTATTTAGAATCATTTTAATTATCTTTGTGATCAAAATATTAGGATCATGAAAACAAAAGCATTTATTCCGGCAATAAGTCTTATACTGGCAATGGGCTTCTCAACATCTTTTGCCCAGGACCCTCAGCATATGAATATGGCCCCGGCTTCAACAGCCGCGATTGAGAAAGCAATATGTGTGCTTTATGCTACCCAGGGTAATTCGGTTAGTGGTACGGTTACGTTCACCAAAGTCACGGGAGGCATGAAGGTAGTAGCCGATGTAAGCGGACTAACCCCTGGCAAGCACGGGTTTCACATCCATGAGTTCGGTGATTGCAGTTCACCTGACGGTACTTCGGCTGGCGGACATTTCAATCCGTCGGGATCTCCTCATGGCGCCCCAATGGATATGAGCAGGCATGCAGGCGATATGGGCAATATTGAAGCCGATGCAAGCGGGAAAGCACATATGGAATATCTTGACCCGCATATGAGTTTCAACGGACCTTCGTCAATTCTTGGCAGGTCAGTCATCGTTCACGCAAAGGAAGATGATATGAAAACCCAGCCTTCCGGGAATGCAGGACCACGAATAGCCTGTGGTGTTATCGGACTGTCGAAAGGCCAGTAGCTACTGAGGCTCGTCTTTGAGGTCTTCCTCTTTGGCATTCCTGATCTTGTCAAGCATGTCTTTTGGGATCTCGTCGCTGTATTGGGTTTCATCCACATCCTCGTCTCCACTGCCTTTCCCGTATTTGAATTTGAGATTGTCCATGGTCCCCAGCACCCTCATATTGATCCCTATAATGCCGAGGGGGGGGAGGCCCAGGCGGGCTTTAGCGCTTATGCTGCCGTTAAAATTGGATTCCCCGGCGATCCTGAGCCTGAACCCAGAGATCTTCATTTTGGTCTTTTCAAGAGTGATCACATTGTTTTTGATGGTCGTCTTAAGGTCGACTTTTGCAAGATTGGGATCTTTGATCTTTTCCTTTTGCAGGTTCTTACTCATATCGGTAAATAATTTCAACCCCATCACCTTGATCTTTTTCAGGCTGAGCACGCCTCCTCCTGCAAGCGAGGGATAAACCGGGTTCATGCCTGCATCCAGTTCCCCCTTGAGATTGTAATCGAGGGAAACAATACCTTCACACTTGCCTGCGGATGTAGAAAGGTTCCTGAACATCTCCACTTCGTTGTAAGCCCGTTTAATATCGAAATCATTGGCCACGATATGAAAATCGAAAAAAGCCCTGGTCGGGTTAATACTTCCGTAGCTTGCATCCATGGCTACCTTGCAGCCGATGAGTTCAAACTTCATGTCTTTCAGAAGCAGCATGCCCTGTTTAACTTCCACTGAAGCCATAAGATCGTGCATCTCGAGTTTGCTGTAACCCACCTTTTTGAGGTTGGCTTTCAGTCCGATCTCAAGGTTTTC
>JAPLDN010000053.1 GCA_026391755.1 Bacteroidota bacterium | reverse complement strand
TAGAGCATAGTTTCACATGCCATTGATCCTATACTGGGACCCGTTGAATAAAATTCCCCGCATATACCTTCCCTCGTTAATCCTTTTGGAGCCTGTACCCAGCATAATGCATTCAGTAAAAATTTAACCTTTTCAGAGAATCCGCAGGGCGGAGGAGGGGCCGGATTATTGGGCAAGGAATACGTGAACACTCCTTCCTGGTCCTCCGGCACTACCTGTACGACCCCTGTTTTGCCGTTATCGGTTACATACTGCCCGCTCATGGTGAGCCCCGTAACATATTCTCCCCCCGGATTAAATACTGCAGTGATCGTAGCATGCACGTTCGCTGAACCGGGTCTGTACGAATTCAAAGGTTTTATACTGCGGATGACCACTCCCGAAACTTTATGGGAGGTGAAAATATCAGGTCTCCTTGGTCCGCCGACAGGCGGTTTTGGCTTACTGCATCCGCAATCATGACCTGATTTGAGATGCTTTTTCGGATTATAAGTGATCTGGTAAGAACCTAAAGTATCGGGAAGCGATAATTTTATCACTATGGTTGTATCATTCAGGTAAGAAAAATTCACCCCCCGAAGTCAAGCCTCCACTTGACTTCAACCTCTATATTTCTTATATTAGCCATGTAAATCCGGCCCCCTATGAAAACACGAATCTCTTTACCCCTCATCACGTTTCTTGCATCCCTGATCTTTCTACTCCTCTCATTCGGTTGCTCCAAGAGCTCCGACTCTTCCGGCGACACGCCCGTCGTGACCTGCACATGGGATACGGCTTTTTTGGATGGTTTTGCACGCACCGATACGCTGGTGGGTGGTAACTACCAGGTCATCATCCAGCCTACACCCTATGGCGGTTATGGGGTTGCATATGTCAAAGGGGGGTACCTCAGGATCGTTTCCGACAGCGTTTACTGGGCCTTGGTGTATAACACTGCAGTAGACGGCAATAAAACAAGGGTTAGTATCGAATGCACCACCCCGGCTTCGGGAGGTACTCCCGCATTTGCAGTCGGCGGCAAATTCACCAATGCCGGAACAGGTTCACAAACGGGTTATTTCGCCGGGGCAATGAACGGCGGACTCGCGATCATGAAAATCGTCGGCGGCTCCATGACCACCCTCGCAACCCAAACCTATCCCGTCGATTTCGGCCGTACTTACAGGATATCTTTGCTGGTTGACGGCGGATCACTTACGGCCGTCCTCACAAACCTCATCTCCGGCTCAGGCGTCACCCTCACCACCACCGACACCAATCCCATCACTACTGGCAAACAATATTCCATCAACGGCAATAGCCTGGGCGGAAAAGTCACTTTGTTGTTTGATAACTACCTCATCGAAGCCTGCAAATAATAGTGACACAGGTCCCCTCCCACGGCTCCCGGTTCACGGTGCTTGACAAACCCCAAATTTTTCACTATCTTTATGCCTGTTCTTAAAACGATACAGCCATGAAAACCAGGCATCCCGTATCCCGTATCCCCTTATCCCGTATCCCGTTATCCCGCATCCCTCTTCTTCTTTCCTGCCTGCTCCTCCTCCTCACCACCTGTAAAAAATCGACGACCGAGTCCCAGAACCAGGGTAACCAGCAGGAGATCGTCAGAACCATCAGCGGAGTGGTCACTGTGAATTTTGCCCCGGGATCGGTCATGACCGATAACCCGGCTCTGGCCAAGGTACAGGATACATCCGCCGAAAACAATTTTAATGATATCGCTCCCCTCTTCGGTGTGACTGATTACCTGGCTTACCAGGTCAGCTTAAACCTGGGAACTCACGCCCCGCTCAGCGAAAATATTACGGCAGCCTGGACTATCCCTCCCGATTTCATCTCCTCCATGCCGCCTAACTGCCGGCCGGCTTTGTTCGCAATGGTTTACCAGGACGGGGGAGAGGAGATCATGGATAATTTCCTGCCCATAGAATCGGTCTTTCTCGAGTCCTCGGGCCTGCTTACAGCGACCCTTCCGTATTACATTTTTTCGAATACCCGGTCTGCGGATCAGTCCTGGTCGGCCATATTGATGGTGGCCGCGGTGCAGGACACAATCCCATACCTGATGCTTCCGGTCTCGGATTCCTGCGGGGGAAATAATATCCTCTGCCCTATCGCGCAATGCTCTCTTTCAAGTATCTCCAGTCCGTTCACTATGAACCGCCTCCACCCTATCCAGAATGAGGTGAAACCGCATACAGGCGTGGATCTGAGGGTGCCTGACGGTTCGGATGTGGTTGCCGTGGCCGATGGCACGGTCGAATGGGTCAAAGTCAACTACAAGGTAACCTGGGACGGCAAGCCCTCCGGCTATGGCTTATATATGATCATTCGTCACGACGACGGTTCGGCCACGCTTTACGGACATCTCTCGGAAACCATCTATAAGGTGGGTGAACGGGTGTACAGGGGACAGGTTATCGCGCTTTCGGGAGGAGTCCCGGGCGATCAGAATTCAGGAGGTTCCACGGGTCCCCACCTGCATTTCGAATACGTCCCCAAAGGCTGGATCCTCGGTTCCAAAAACAGGGTGGATCCTTTTCCGTGCATCTCCTCCGAACCCGCCCTGGTATTACCTCAGGGCTTATGCAACGAATGAAACAGGTACCGCCTACGGAAACCAGTATTCGTTCAAGACCCAGGATCAGCAGGGCCTCGACGGACTCTGGACCAACGGAAGTATAGATATCAGTTTCAGCGGAAGCGAAGGCACGTTCTCCCAGGTTATGGGCGGGATGTGGCTCACCGCCCTGCAACAGGGCTGGATCAACCTCGGCACATCGAAGTTCACCCGCGTCACCCAAACTTCGGCAACAAGCTGGAGCTGCAACGAACTCTGGTGGCATGCCACCGACGGCAATCTCGACGGGGTCTCATACAGCGGCGATGGTTCCATCACCATGCAGCAGGACGGCTCCATCACCAGTCTTTCATCCAATCCCTGGGGCGGCTCCCAGGGCGGGGGGACGTATGTGAGGAAATGATCTGGGTAAGCAGCGCGAAGAGCGCTGCGATAACTAGATAAGGCTGATTAGCAGCCGATATCAAGTCATCCAGTCATCCAGTTATCCAGTCATCCAGTCATCCAGTTATCCAGCAATCCAGTCATCCAGTGATCGCGGCGAAGCCGCTTTCTCCAGCCACCCAGTTATCCAGCTATCGCGGCGAAGCCGCTTATCCAGCTATCCAGCTCAGAACCCAATATTAATCCCCGCCACCAGCGAATTCGTATTGCCAAAATACACCGCCGGGATGTAGCGAACGTCGCCTTCGACATTGCGCCTGAGGTATTCCACGAAGACATACGCATTATTGATCACCTCGTACTTCGCCTGAACGGCAATTTCCTGGTCCTTATAATCGAGGGCGGATAAGGTGGTGCCTTCCCCATGCTTTGCATACAAATACGTGGCGTCGAACCTGAGTCCGCGGATGGGTTTCCAGCAGATGGCGGCGTAGATCTCCATGGAATTTTCCTTGAGGTAGCTGCCAAGACCGTATTGATTCGATTCGTATGAAGTCGTTGGAAGAGCCGATGCGTATGCTTTGCCGTTGTTGCGTGTATACTCGACAGTCACCGAAAGGTTCCTGAATCCTTTATCAGATGTCCGATGTCCGATATCAGATGTCAGATGTCCGATATCAGATATCAGACATCCGATATCAGATATCCGGCATCCAATCTT
>JAPLDN010000189.1 GCA_026391755.1 Bacteroidota bacterium | reverse complement strand
CGAATTTGATCAGCAGCTTCATCAGCGTGCGTGCTCCCATCCATAAAAAGAAAAGCGATGCCAGAGCGATCATATACTGGTAGGGGAGGGAATACCCGTCGGTCTGGAACAACTCCAGGTAAGCAACGAAATGGGCGGTTAAAAAGAAAGGTGTCCAAACCAAAGCCATACCCGGGAAGGTCTTGTTGACCACCCCGCTCCCGGCTTTCATCCTGAACTCCTTGAATGCGGCCTTGTCGTGGGGATAATAGATCCATTCATAATTCTCCACAAATTTGTACTGCAGGTCATGATGGATGAAAATAGCCGGAAGATAGGCGTAATACGCCTTGCCGTCGCTGTTGATAACCCTGTCCCAGGGCTTTTCGGGGCTCTTGAAGCCGAAGAAAAGACAGATGTACAGAAGTACAATGATCTCAGGCGTAAACCGGTAAGTATACTTCATTCGGCCTGGTTGTTGCGTTGACGTACCACTTCGTAAAGCAGCACTCCCGCTGCCACTGAAACATTGAGCGAAGAGATATCGCCTATGACGGGGATGCTCACCTGCTCATCGGCAAATTTAAGGTACTCTGCCGAAATGCCCCTGTCTTCCGATCCCATGATGATGGCCACGGGGCCTGTAAACTTTGCCAGGGTATAGTTTTTCTCTGCCTTTTCGGTTGCAGCAACGATCGAAAGTCCGCTTTCCTTGAGGAATTTGAGGCTGTCCTTGAGATTGGCCGATCTCACCACTGGCAGGGTATACAGGGCCCCGGCCGAGGTTTTCACCGCGTCGGAATTAAGCTGGGCCGAACCAAATGAAGAGATCACCATCGCATCGGCTCCCGAACAGGCTGCCGTCCGGGCAATCGCCCCGGCATTGCGCACATCGGTAACCTGGTCGAGAATAAGGATCAGGGGGGTGCGCCCGTGTTCAAAAATAAAGGGAATGAGATCCTCCAGCTTCTGGTACACGATCTCGGTAAGATACGCGATCACTCCCTGGTGGTTCTGTTTCGACTGCCTGTTCAGCTTCTCAACCGGCACAAACTGGTAGGGGATCTCGACCTCCTTTACCAGGGCAAACAACTCATGGAAGCCTGGTCCCTTGAGCCCGTTCTGAATAAGGAGTTTGTCGACCTGTTTCCCGGCCCTGATCGCTTCGATCGCCGGCCGTATCCCGTAGATGTATTGTTCTTTTGGCATAGCTTTTAATTCATTCCTCCGTTTTGTTAAGGAATTCCTGCATTGATTTGGTTATTAACTTCATCTGCTCCGGCGAATAAAATTGAGAATAACATCTTCTGAAGACCTCTGTTTTCAACTCTGTTTCAGAAATTTCCGGCATCTCATTACGGATTGAACTTTCAAGCACCCTTCTTCCGAATGCTGATAATTCATCACCTATCATAAATCTTTCTCCCTCGGATTTCGAAAGCAGTATTTCGATCTGTTTCCTCAAAATTTCTTCAGATGTATCGTTCACAGGTATTCAAATGAGATTAAAAGTATTCAAATTTAGTTTTTGAAGCCAGAATAGGATATAATCTTTATCGAGATCCGGTAATAACATGAGGTTTTTAATGTCCTGTATTTGCTTATCGCTTTGAAGCCGCTGGATCCATTCTGTTTTCGAAATTATCAGATCTTCTGCTGAAACCATCCAAACAGGAAGCTGTTCGATCATTTTACGTCGTTTCCTCGAAAACTCAAGCCTTCTGAACTCAGTTTCTTTCCTGATAATGAAATCAAGTTTTAATCCGGATTTATGATCGATCACATTGAACATTCCTTTTCTTCTGATTTCCGTAAACACGGTTTTCTCATCGATATAATACCCCGATTTGAATATCCCGAGGAAATCATTTAGATTGCTCTCATTGAGTTCGATGACAATATCAATATCGAGGGTCATACGTGGAAGGCAGTAAACATTAACGGCAAGACTGCCGGATACCATATATTCTATGTTCTTCTTTTCGAGGAATTCGGTGATCGTTTTCAAAAGCTCCAGAAACATAGTACAGGTATCAAGATGTTTATTCTTCCGCTTTGTCCAATAAGGTTCTCGGTATCTCCTTGGCTGGTTTCGCCCCCAGTTCTTTTATTTTTTCTGCACGGCGGATGAGGTTTCCCTTTCCCGTGCTTAATTTGTTCATTGAAGCATCGAAACTTTGCCTGGTCGAGTCCAGTTTACGCCCTACATCCTCCAGGTCTTCAAGGAAACCTACAAACTTATCCAGAAGGTCGGCGCTTTGTTTTGCAATCTCTAAGGCATTCTTATTCTGGTTTTCAACTCTCCAGAGGTTGGATATCATCCTCAGGGCAGCGATGAGGTTAGTGGGGCTTATAAGCAGCACCCTGCGCTCATAGGCAAACTGCCAGATGTCGGGCTCTGCCTGCAGTGCAATAAGGTATGCAGGTTCGATTGGCATGAAAAGCATAACAAAATCAAGGCTTTTCAACTGGTAAAGGTCCTGGTAGTTCTTGCTGCCCAGGTCGTTAATGTGGGCTCGAACACTAAGCATGTGCTCCTTAAGCGCCTTATCCTGTTCTTCTTTGGTCTCGGCCGTGGCATAGCGTTCGTAAGCCAGGAGGGAGACCTTGGAGTCGACAACCAGGCTGCGGTCCCCGGGATACGCTATAATGACATCGGGTTGCAGTCGTTTCCCTTCAGCATTCGTAAAACTGGCCTGAACTGAATATTCCCTGCCTCGCACCAGTCCTGATTTTTCAAGTATGCTTTCAAGGATTATTTCACCCCAGTTCCCCTGGGTCTTGGCCTGTCCCTTAAGCGCATGGGTGAGGTTATTGGCCTCCTTGCTGATCTGCTGGTTTAGCTCGGCCAGGTTCTTTATCTCTTTTTCGAGGGAGAACCTTTGTTTGGATTCTTTGTCGTAGGTATCCTCAACTTTCTTCTCAAACTCCCTGATCTTTTCACAAAGGGGTTTGAGTATTTCATCAAGTTTGGTCCTGTTCTGTTCGGTGAATTTCTTTGTTTTCTCCTCCAGGATGTCGTTAGCCAGGTTCTTGAATTCATTCCTGAAATTTTCCTGCAGGCTTTCCAGGTCTTTTTTCAAGGTTACCAGCTTTTCGTTTAATCCCTC
>JAPLDN010000351.1 GCA_026391755.1 Bacteroidota bacterium | reverse complement strand
GATCCCGGCAAAGGCTTGTGGTTCGGTACCGACGGCATTGGGCTGGGGCATCTTGCCTTTGACGGTCAGATGACATTCATCACCGATAAGAACGGGCTACCTAACACCTTTATCCAGACCCTTCTCTCGGGCCGCGACAGCTCGCTGTGGATAGGCACACGCTTCGGCCTCTGCCACCTGAAAAACGGGAATATCAAAGTGTATTCCACGCGGGAAGGGCTTTCGCATAACGATATCCGTTCCCTTTGTTTCGATGTGAACGGGGACCTCTGGATAGGCACGAACGGCGGTGGTATCAACATTTTCAGCCAGGATAAATTCACCCGTTACGCGGCTTTCGGGAAATCGTTCAGTCAGAACATCCTCAGCCTGTTCAGGGATGCCGGGGGAGGCATCTGGATTGGCACAAACAGCGGGCTTTACCGGGAAAAAGAGGGCAGGATCAGCGGGATCACCTCATCCGAAGGATTATCGGGAAACAATATCACCAGCATTTTCGAGGACAGGGAACATACGATCTGGGTGGGGACCGAAGGTTCGGGTTTAAATGCGCTCCGTCCCAGGATCATCAGGTCATATACCGAGGATGAGGGACTGAGCGACCATACGATAGGACCTGTGATCAAAGGCCCTGGCGGGATCATATTCCTGGGAACGGGCAAAGGTGCCGTCAACGTGATCTCATCCGCAGGCATAGAAAAACTTGAGAAAAAAATCGGCCTTCCCCCTATCCCCGTAAACTCCCTGGCATACGACAGCAGCGGGATGCTTTGGATAGGTACTGACGGGGCTGGGATCTACGGGTACAGAAAGGACAAAACTATTCATTTAACGACTGCGGATGGCCTTGCCTCGGATGTCATACTTGCACTTTATATCGACCGCAGCGGGAAACTCTGGGCGGGCACAGCCAACGCAGGGATCAACGTTTTGTACAACGGTAAGATCGAATGGATCAACGCGAAAGCCGGGATGTCGAACGAACAGGTGCTTTGCCTGCTTGAGGACGACAAAGGACGCATGTTCGCGGGTACCAACGGGGGAGGGATAAATGTCATCGACAATGGGAAGATCAAATGGCTGACGACCGAAACAGGGATGCCCGATAATGTGATCCATGCCATGTATGAAGATAAAGAGGGGATGATCTGGGTGGGTTGCGCACATGGCGGACTAGTACTTCTCGAAAATGATTCGTCCTACATTTATAATACTGAAGACGGGTTGTATGCCGATGGCATCCTGCAGATCATCGAAGATAATTCGGGAAGGTTCTGGATGACATCGAACAAGGGGATTTTCTCGGTTTACCGGAATGAGCTGATCGCTTACCATGATAACAAGGGGGATATTTTGCACCCTGTGGTCTTCGGAAAGCCTGAAGGCATGCTTACTTCGGAATGCAGTGGCCGTGTATTCCCGGCAGGATGCATCGATTCGCATGACCGTCTCTGGATACCCACTCCAAGAGGGCTGGCCATGCTTGATGCCGACAATACCTCCCCGTTTACGGCAAAACTCTCAGTCCTGCTCACACACCTTTTAGTCAACAACAAGGATAATGATCCCCTGGCTCCCCTGGTGCTGGACCCGGGCACTTATGATATAGAATTCGATTATACTTCGCCCTCATTTCTGAGCCCTGAGAAAATACAGTTTAAATATATGCTGGTGGGATTCGACCCTTTCTGGGTCAATGCGGGAAACCGCCGGCAGGCGTATTATACCCATCTCCCACCCGGCAGTTATGTTTTCAAGGTGATGGCCCTGGGACATAACGGGCAGTGGACAAAGGAACAACGCCTCTGTGTCCTGAAAATACGTCCGTATTTTTATAAAACATCCTGGTTTATACTCCCCCTGGTACTCGTTCTGGGCCTGCTTTTATGGCTTTATGTATCGATCAGGATACGGAAATCGAGGGAAAATATTCTGAGGTACCTGGTCGATGAACGAACAAGCGACCTTGAAGAGGAAGTTGAAAGGCGAAAGGCCGCCCAGGACGAATCGAATATTGCAAGGATCAGGCTGGAGGAATCGGACAGGATGAAGTCATCCCTCATTGCCTTTATGAACCAGAATTTCCGCTCCCCGGTGAACAGCATCATGGGGTTCAGCGAACTGATGATGCAGGAGAAGAAGGCAGGAGAACAGGAGGAAATGCCAAAATATATTCATGATTCGGGCGAGCAGATGCTGAAAGTGCTGGATTCGGTGATGCTGGTTGCCAAGATCAAACCCGATGAGGAAGGCGCGGAGAAGCTGATGGATATCATGCCGCTGGTAGAGCAATCCCTGAAGCCCGAAGTCCGGACGTTAGAAGGTAAAGATATCCCCCTTCACGAGTTGATCAGTAAAGCCCCGCGTTCGGCATCAGGATCAGTGAAGTTCAGGATCCTTCTTGTTGAGGACAATAAGATCAATGCGGAACTTGTAAAAGTTTACCTCAGCGGGAAATACGACCTGGATCTCGCTTCCGACGCGGAATCCGCGATTAAAATGGCAGGGGAAACCCCTTATGATGTCATCCTTATGGACATCAACCTGGGCCCCGGGAAAGACGGGATACAGGCAACCCGGGAGATCAGGAAACTACCCGGCTATGATGGTATTCCCATCATTGCTGTCACGGGTTTCACCATGGCCGGTATGAAAGAAAAGATAATGAACGGCGGAGCTTCATATTTCCTCGCCAAACCCTTTGGAAAGAATATGCTGGTGGACCTTCTCGTTACTGTGCTTCCCGAAGATCATGGTGAGAAATAATGATGTTCCATTCAACAAATTGCTGACGAATGGCCTGATAAGTCTTGACCCGATAGCTTATAATTCTCTTAAATCTTAAGAACTCTCACTTATCACCTCTTACCCCTTCCAGGTACTTTTCAATAATCCTTGCCACGGGTAATTCATGAATGTTTTTCGGGTGGATGAGGCTCCCGAATTTTTCAGAGGGTTTTTCAATTTCAAGGCTGTAAAAGGTCGCGATGATTTTCTGGTGGCTCAGTAAATGGCTGATGGAACCGGTTTGTGAAAGGATCTTAAGCGGGGTTTTGCCGAAGTACTTTTTCCATTCAATGGAGTTTACAAGCCTTGGAAGGGTAACCGGTTTGGAGGTTTCAATTAAGGGGAATTCATACAATCCTTTCCAGATATCGTTTCCTGTGCGCTTTCTGAAATAAACTCCTTTCATTCCCCAGACGCTGATAACCAGGTAGTGAAAGTATCTTGGTTTCAAGGCCTGTTGCTGTTTTTTTAAAGGAAGCTTTTCAACCATTCCGTACTTCAGCGCAATGCAGCTTTCATTGAAAATACACTCCCGGCATTCTGGATTACGCGGGACACAGTAGGTCGCCCCGAATTCTATCATGGCCTGGTTGAATTTGCCGGGATAAAGGGAATTATGGGAAGGCTCCTCTGCTAAGGAACTCCTGTCACCCACATTCGCTCGCATCTTCACACCGCCGCTACGGTCACGCTTCGCTGAACCTGATGCGGCTTGTGTGAAATGCTTCGCTCCAATAGAAGCTTCACCGAGTGGGGACCCCGCAGCAGTTCCTGATGCATTATATCCTTTAGGGAACCTTTGAACACCATCCATCAATTCTTCAAGCACTTCCATGATCTCTTTCTTCGTAGCCGCAAGGTCAACAGCCCCTGTTATTCCAAAATGCCTGGTGATGAAACGGATCACATTGCCGTCCATCACGGGATGCGGCAATCTGTAGCATATCGAAGCAATTGCAGCAGCGGTATAATCTCCTATTCCTTTTAATTCACGCAGGCTTTCATAGCTTTCGGGAAACCTTCCCCCGTATTTTTCAACTATTTCATTTGCTGTGGAATGCAGATTGCGTGCCCGGGTGTAATATCCCAATCCCTGCCACTGCTTAAGGACTTCTTCTTCGCTGGCGCCTGCAAGCTCATGTATTGTAGGAAACACTTTGACGAATGAATAATAGTACGGTACGCCTTGCTCAATGCGGGTTTGCTGCATAATGACCTCCGAAAGCCAGATCAAATAGGGATCGGTCGTCCGCCGAAACGGAAAATCCCGGGCATTAGCCTGGTACCAGGAGAGAAGCTTGTTCAGGAATTCTGTCATACACCTACAAATGTAATGGATTTCGGATAACTGGATGACTGGATAGCTGGATAGCTGGATAACCAGATATCCAGCTATCCAGTTATCGCAGCGAAGCTGCTTATCCAGCTATCCAGTTTTCCCGCATCTTCCACATTTTCACAACGAAATGCAATTTTTTTTCTGCCAGGCACTTGTTTTCCGGAAAAAGCTCTATATTTGCATCCCCGTTCCGGGTTTAACCAAAGCTATTCAGTATTAATCATATATAACTTCTAATTTAAAATTACAATGACAAAAGCAGAAATTGTAGCAGAAATTGCTAACAAGACCGGAATCGAGAAGGTCGCTGTCCAGGCTTCTGTTGAAGCTTTTATGGAAACCATTAAGAATTCCATGGTAACTGGCCAAAACGTTTATCTCAGGGGATTCGGCAGTTTCATCATTAAGAAACGCGCAGAAAAAACAGGAAGAAATATTTCAAAGAATACCACCTTGATTATTCCCGCCCATAATATTCCTGCCTTTAAACCTGCCAAGACCTTCGTAAATAAGGTTAAAAACCACGTACGGGTTAAGTAAGCAAATTTTTTAAAAACAGGATATGCCGAGCGGAAAGAAACGTAAAAGACATAAGATGGCGACACACAAGCGTAAAAAACGCTTGCGTAAGAACCGGCACAAGAAGAAGTAACCCATGCTTAACGCATGGGCCTTCCCTGCTACAATTCCATGTTCATTACAATTCCCGGATCTCATCCGGCTTTTTGTAATCAATATATAATCGTAAGTGAACAAGGAACTCATCATCAACTCGACTTCATCGGAAGTTGAAATTGCCCTTCTGGAAGACAAACTCCTCGTTGAGTTAAATAAGGAAAGATCGAACAACGAGTATTCCGTAGGCGATATTTATTTGGGGCGGATCAAGAAGATCATGCCAGGGCTTAACGCGGCATTTGTTGACGTAGGCTATGAGAAGGATGCATTCCTTCACTACCTCGACCTCGGTCCGCAAGTGCAGTCCCTGCTCAAATATATACGCCAGGCACAAAGTGGCAATGCACACAACATCAACATAGGCGATTTCGCCATTGAACCCGAAATAGTTAAGACCGGAAGGATCAACCATGTGTTGAAATCGGGTCAGAACATCCTGATCCAGATCGCCAAAGAACCTATTTCGACAAAAGGCCCGAGGGTTTCCTCGGAACTTGCTTTTGCAGGAAGGTACCTGGTGCTTATCCCCTTCTCCGATAAAATTTCCGTTTCTCAGAAGATCAAGTCGGCGGAAGAGCGTAATCGTTTGAAACGGCTGATTACCAGCATCAAGCCAAAAAACTGCGGGGTGATCATCCGCACAGTAGCCGAAAACAAACTGGTAGCCGACCTGGATGCCGACCTCAGGGCATTATACAAACGCTGGGAATCGATTTCCATGAAGCTGTCTGCTGCCAAGCCCCCTGTGAAAATTATTGGTGAGATCGACCGTACATCGGCCATTCTCAGGGATGCGCTGAATGAATCATTCAACAACATCGTAGTGAATGACACTACCTTGTATGATGAGATCAGGGCGTATATTGGCAAGATCTTTCCCGATAAAGTAGGCATTGTCAAGCTTCATACAGGCAAGATACCCATCTTTGAACAGTACGGCATCGACAAACAGATCAAAGGTACTTTCGGTAAAACCGTTACGATCAAAAGCGGGACTTATCTTGTGATTGAGCATACGGAAGCGCTTCATGTCATAGATATCAACAGCGGTCACAGGGTGAACCAGGACCAGAACCAGGAGATGAATGCCCTTGAAACCAACCTGGAAGCCGCGGCTGAAGTTGCGAGGCAACTCAGGTTGCGCGACATGGGCGGAATCATCGTGATCGATTTTATCGATATGACCCTGGGCCAGAACAGGCGTAAGCTTTACGACAAGCTCAGGGAGGAAATGAAAAGGGACCGAGCCAAGCACAGTATCCTTCCCCCGAGTAAATTCGGTTTGGTGCAGATCACACGCCAGAGGGTGCGTCCGGAAATGAACGTGCAGATACTCGAGAGGTGCCCCTCATGCGACGGCAGCGGGGAAATCCGCCCAAGCATCCTTCTCACCGATGAGATCGAGAACAACCTCAGCTACCTCGTCCGTGAACAAAATGAAAAGAACCTCACCCTGATCGTTCACCCATATATCCATGCCTACCTCACCAAAGGAATGTTTTTCAATGAGCTCAGGAAATGGAAGAAGAAATACGGAGTCAAGCTGACTCTTGAACCCCAAAATGCCTATCATTTCCTCGAGTATCATTTCTATAATGATCATGGGGATGAAATAAAAATGTAAGGCAGCGCGTTGCACTGCAGATGTCAGGTATCAGATATCAGATATCCGAAATCTGACATCTGTCTTCCTTAACAAAAAACATATGCAAACAGTAGTCAGCGGCATACGCCCCACAGGCAACCTTCATTTAGGAAACTACTTCGGCGCCTTGAAGAACTTCGTAAGGATGCAGGAGGAGAATACCTGCTATTTCTTTATTGCTGACTACCATTCCCTCACCACCCATCCTACTCCCGCCGACCTTCACGGAAACGTGAAAACCGTTTTGGCTGAGTTTCTTGCTGCAGGTCTTGACCCTGAAAAAGCCACCTTGTATATCCAGAGTGACCTTCCTGAAACAGCCGAGCTTTACCTCCTGCTGAACATGAATGCATATGTTGGAGAACTGGAACGTTGTACTTCATTCAAGGATAAAATCCGCTCCCAGCCGCAGAATGTGAATGCAGGCCTGCTTACATATCCTACGTTAATGGCTGCGGATATCATTATCCACAAGGCACATAAAGTGCCCGTGGGCAAGGACCAGGAGCAGCACCTTGAAATGACCAGGACGTTTGCGAACCGCTTCAACCGATTGTATAAGGTTGAGTATTTCCCCGAGCCCCAAGCATATAACTTCGGAGAAGAACTTGTGAAGATACCCGGATTGGATGGTTCGATGAAAATGTCGAAATCCGATAATGAAAGTTCAGCGATCTTTTTAGCCGATGCCCCGGAAGTCATCCGCAAGAAAGTCATGAGAGCCACCACGGATACCGGCCCTAAGGTTCCCGATTCACCAAAAGAACAGGCTGTTCAGAACCTTTTCACTCTCATGGAGGATTTTTCATCCAAAGAAACCTACGATCATTTCAACGAATTGTACAATACCTGCCAGATCCGTTACGGCGATCTTAAAAAGCAGCTGGCTGAGGATATAATTAAATTTACCACCCCCATTCGGGAAGAGATTCTCAGGATCAACTCCGACGAAGACTATATCAGCAAAGTCGCAAGGCTTGGTGCAGAGAAAGCGCGTGCTTCAGCCTCGAAAACGATTAAAGAAGTACGAGAGATTATCGGGTTCAGGAGTTTTTAGCAGATATCAGATATCGGATATCGGATATCGGACTACACCTTCGGCAGCGTCACGCAGAACTTCGACCCCTTCCCCACTTCGCTTTCCACCCAGATCTTTCCGCCGTGCTTGTCGATAAGCTCTTTGCAGAGGATCAGCCCCAGGCCGGTACCTTTTTCGTTGGCCGTCCCTGTTGACCTGAGTTGCTGATCGATCCGGAATAATTTATCAAGATTCTCCCCAGATATCCCAACACCGGTGTCGGTAACACAGATCCTGATCATTTCCTTATGATCTGATCCATCTTTTATCACTTCAGAATAAATCTTAACCTGTCCGCCCAATGGAGTAAATTTAATTGCATTTGAGATGAGGTTGCGGATAACCGTCCTCACCATCTGTTCATCGGCCAGGACAACCGTTCCAAAATTCACCGCCGTAAAGATCTTGATCTGTTTTTTCTCCGCCTGGTCGCGCAGCAGGATTACCATATCGTTGGTCACCACGCTCATATCGACGGGGAACGGATTGAAATTCTGCCTGCCAGTCTGGGCGATAGACCAGGCGAGGAGGTTTTCGAGCAGTTTAAAGGTATTTTGTGCCGATGAATTGATGTTGCGGACAAAATGCTGGCGTTCTTCATCAGTGAAATCATCCCATTCCCTGGTCAGTATCTCTGAAAATCCCAGGATCGCATTAAAAGGTCCTTTAAGGTCATGGGAGACGATCGAGAAGAACTTGTCCTTGGAATTATTCATTTCCTGGAGGTCCTCTGTATATTTCCTGATCTTCTGCTCCACCTCTTTTTCCTTGGTAACCTCCCGGGCAGTGCCAACAGTTCCGATCATTTCTCCCTTTTCATCGAAGATAGGGGCCTTGTACACATCGAATATGGTGTATTTCCCGTTCAGATAGCCGGATTCCTCGAATTTTTCAGCCTTCTTCGATTCCATTATAATATCGTCGGTATCCCGGCAGAGTTCACCGAAAGTATAGTACCTGGGATCTTCAGGATGAAGTGTTCTTTGCCTTTCAGCAAAGAATAAATCGGTCTTGCCAACGGGTTCCTTCACATCTTTGGCCTGAAGCGAGATTTCTGCATGCGATTTATTCGTGAAGAGGTATTTTTTTTCAAGGTCCTTGGCCCAAAGTTTATCAGGCATGTTATCGGCCATGAGCCTGAATATCCTCGTCAGATCCTGGTAATTTTTCTCACTTTTCTGGAGTTTATAATACTCATTCAGCCTCTCCTCCTCCATCCCGATCGCAGAGGCAACCATCGAGAGAATCAGTTTGTCGGCTTCGTCGGGGTGAAAATCATGTGTGAACACTGCGCATAAGGACCCTATGGTCTTCTCCCCGAACCTCACCGGGTGTCCCATATACGTTTTCAGACCATACTTTTTTACATTGGGGTCCGAGGTAAAATACTGGCTTGACGGCAGATTATGGACCAGTAAAATTTCCCTGGATTGCTTTTGGATTACATCAAAACACAAATGCCCTTCGGCTTTATCCAATTGTATATAATCGGCGGGGACTCCCGATTTACCGAGAGTGAGCAGAAATTCCCCTTCCAGCCTGTTATACAAGGCGGCATCCGCCCCGATGATCTCTGCGAATACCCTGGTCATCGACTGGATGTTTTGTACCGAGTCGGTCTTGAAATTAAGCAGGCAATGGCTGAATTTGCGAAGCTGGTTGTTTGCTTTATTCCTCTTGCTCTCATTTCTTACCATGGCCTGCAGGTAAATCTTTCCATCCAGGTTGACCGTATTGAGGCTGACTTCGGCATCGAACAACTTTCCATCAAGACGTTTATGAACCCAATCAAAAGTCTGGGGAGTGCCATTGAGGGCCAGGTTGATCTTTTCCAGCGCTTTTTCTACTGATTTACGCCCGTCGGGCTGGGATTCGGGAGACCAGGTGTAGGGGTTATGCCCGATAATATCTTCACGATTGCACCCAAACGTCTCCAGTGTTTTGGGATTGCAGTCAATAAACATGTCCTTGTCCATCAGGAAGATGGCGTCATGGGCCGATTCAAAAATGAGGTGGTAGCGATTTTCCTTTTGGCGGAGTTCCTCTTCTGTTTTTTTCCTCTCAGAGATATCCCGAATAATCGCACCCAGGCAGAACCCCTCACCGCTTTTAAACATAAAGGCCGTCTGGAGAATGGTTTTTCTCTCTCCTTTCTTTGTAATGATCCTGGCCTCCTTAACAGCATCGACTTCAGAATGTCCCCCGGTTTTAAATGCCTCTGCCAGCGCTTTTTTGATATAATCCAGGATCTCCGGTGTTCTTTTCTCCGGCACAATGAGCTCATACATCACATCAAACTGATACCTGTTCAGGACTTCTTCCCGTTTCATTCCGGTGATCTCTTCCAGAG
>JAPLDN010000313.1 GCA_026391755.1 Bacteroidota bacterium | reverse complement strand
CGTGTGATAGTAAGGCGTTCCTTCTTTGACAGATTGTTATATGAAGGGCTGGTCATCAGTTTATCAATAGAGACCATTTTGCGGACTGCTTTCCTGATGGTTGCGAAGTTAGTAAGCATACCACCGGGCCAGCGCTCGGTTACATATGGCATATTGACCCTTTTCACCTGCTCGGCGACGATTTCCTTTGCCTGCTTTTTTGTAGCAACAAAGAGTATACGTTTGCCTGATTTGGAGATTTGTTTAAGGGCGGCGGCAGCCTCATCGATCTTGGCAATTGTTTTGTAAAGATCGATGATATGAATGCCATTCCTTTCCATGAAGATGTAAGGAGCCATTGCGGGATTCCATTTCCTCCTGAGATGGCCGAAATGGACACCGGCTTCCAATAATGAATCGAAATTTGTTCTGGACATGATATATAATTGCTAGTTCTTAAAATATTAACGTTTACTGAACTGGAATCTTTTGCGGGCTTTCTTCTGGCCGAATTTCTTGCGTTCAACCATCCTGGGGTCGCGTGTCATAAAACCCTTGGCTTTGAGCAGGGGTTTAAATTCCTCATTGATCTTTACCAATGCCCTGGAAAGTGCATGAGCAAGTGCCTCGGCCTGTCCCCTGACTCCACCTCCATCTAGATTGACATGTAAGTCATATTGTCCCATGGTATTGGTGACTTCAAAAGGTTCAACAACCTTGAACTGCAATATAGGTGTTGGGAAGTATTCCTTGTAATCCCTGTCGTTGACGGTGATTTTTCCCTGGCCTTCTTTTACGTAGATTCTTGCAACAGCAGTCTTCCTCCGGCCGATCGTGTTTATGATTTCCATATTACTTAATTGAGGTTAATTGAATCTGTTTTGGTTGCTGGGCCTGATGAGCATGTTCGGTTCCCGCATATACGTATAGGTTACGGAAGAGAGCGGCACCCAGGCGGTTCTTCGGAAGCATTCCCTTAACAGCTTTTTCAACAATTTCTGTAGGTTTCTTCACAAGGAGTTCACGCGGATTCCTGATTCTCTTGTTTTCATCTTGCCCCGCAGCAATTTTGCGACTTTAGAAGCTAAACGACCAACTATCTGGCCTTCAGCATCAATCAGCAACCATTCCTTGGTAACGGTTTCCTTGTTGGCGCTGATCGTTTTGTAACTTAAAGTATCCATATTCTTATTTGATTTCTTTTCAAAAAGGGGTGCAAAGGTATTGTTATTCATATGATCCGGCAAACAATCCAATAATTAATTTCAAAGAAAACGGCTTTATCCCATATTTTGTGACAATTATCCTTATTTTTACACATTGTTATGAGAGTGACATTTTTTGAAAGGGAATTAACCGTCCGCCTGAATCAGTGGATGACCGATGCTTCAACCCCAGGTCTTATCCTGTACGGAGCAAGGCAAACCGGGAAGACTTCCCTGGTTGAGAAATTTTCTCGAAAATTCAGACAGGTTATCCGGCTCGACCTGAAGAACCCCATGGATCTTTATATCTTTCGTAAATCAGGTTCAAGTGAAGATTTTATCAGCACACTTTTTCAACTTAAGGAGCAGGATATTTCCTGTAAAAATACACTCTTATTTTTTGACTGCACCTGCCGTGACCCCCAGATTGTGAACCTGGCCGGGGATATTATAAGCAGGCAACCCTGGCTTAAAGTCATCATCTCCTGCGCAGTACGACTACACCCGCCACCCATTGGGTTCAGATCCCTTTTTCTCCAGCCCTTTTCGTTCAGCGAGTTCCTGAGGGCTGCAGGCAGTTTTGAAGCTATAGAGGCCTTCGGTGAAGTTCCATTCCCTGTTGGCGGGTTCCACACCCTGCTCGGGCTCTTTCACCAGTACTGTCTTGTCGGGGGAATGCCCGGGGTTGTGAAGAAATTCGTTCAAACAAGAAACATGACTTCATTGAAGCCCGTCTATGAAGGGATCCTTAAAGAATTCTTCAGTGATATCGCCGACACATCATTCAGGCAGAATAAAAAGGACTTGTTAATGTTATCCCTACAGAATGCGTTCATGTATGCCGGCACCAGGATAAAGTTCAATGCATTCGGGAATGTTCCATATGGAAGCAGGGAAATGGCTAACACACTCCGGTATCTTGAGAATTCAATGTTGTTAAGCCTGAATTATCCCTCGGTCACAACAGAACCTCCTATTAAACCAGACAATAACAAGTTCCCAAGGTTGCAAATGCTGGATACGGGGCTGGTTACCTATTTTTCGGGTATCCAGAAACAGATGAGCCTTGCCATAGACCTGAATGCTTTGTTTGAGGGCCAGGTATTACGCCATGTTGTCGGGCAGGAGCTGGCTAGCAGTAGAACCGAAAACCCGGCAAGGCAGGATTATTGGGTCAGGGATAAAGCGCAGTCTTCAGCTGAAGTGGATTATGTGATCGCATTTGAAGACCTTATTATCCCGGTGGTTGTTAAATCGGGCGAGCCTGGCAGGCTCAGATCCCTGCATCAGTTTATTGACGAAGCGCCACATCCCTACGCCATCCGGTTGTATGCAGGGAATGTGAATATCCGCAAAGCGAAGACCCTTAAAGGCAAAACTTTTTATCTTTTATCATTGCCATATTTCCTGGCTTGCCGCATACCCGAACACCTGAAAGGATTTATCAGGTATGTAAGCAATTGAATTATTTTCAAGAAAATTTGCAATCAATACACCTAATTTATTATATTTATCAAAAATTCATTCAATGAATGCCCTTCAGAACATTTCAATACTTCTCGAACTGGCTGTGACCATTCTTGGACTACTGATCTGGCTCCAAAAGAAAAAGTCATTTGGCGTTTTTATTTTTCTCACCTTCCTGATATACATGGTATACGATGGTTGCAAACTATGGTCGCTTGCTGTCCCTGAACTGGTCCTTCGCATACTGTTTGCTGTTGCTTCGCTTTCTATCCTGATCGCTGTTTGGAAGCTTTACAAGTCTGAATAGATTTCAAAGGCCGATTTTTTGTACTTTTGTCTCCTGAAAGAGAATAGTGAACGGTGACTTGTTAACAGTGACTATTGACTATTCACATTTCACTGTTCACCAGTCATCATTTTAGTCATGTCGATATCCGTCAACAATATCACCAAGATCTACGGAACACAGAACGCCCTGGATTCTGTTTCAATCAATATCCATCCGGGTGAAATTGTCGGTTTGCTGGGCCCGAACGGAGCCGGGAAAAGTACGTTAATGAAAATCCTCAGCTGTTTTATCCCTCCTACCTCAGGCGAAGCTTCAGTTTGTGGTTTTGACGTTTTAGAACAATCGATAGAAGTAAGAAAAAAAGTAGGTTACCTCCCGGAGAATAATCCTCTGTACCTGGACCTCTATGTCAAGGAATTTTTGGCATTTGTTGCAGGAACACACCATCTTAAAAATTCTGTTAAACAAAGGGTGGATGAGATGATCGCCTTAACCGGGCTTCAGCTTGAACAGCATAAAAAAATAGGAGCATTGTCAAAAGGTTACCGTCAGCGGGTCGGACTGGCTCAGGCCCTGATCCATGACCCTGAAGTACTAATCCTTGATGAACCCACATCGGGTCTTGATCCTAACCAGCTTTCCGAGATCAGGCATCTTATCACGGAGATCGGGAAAGAAAAGACCGTCATGTTATCCACCCATATAATGCAGGAAGTTGAAGCAATCTGCGGCAGGGCCATTATCATACATAAAGGGAGGATTGTTGCTGATGATTCCACAAAAAACCTTCAACAGATTACTGTTTCAAAAACACTGATCAGGGTGGAGTTTTCTTCCCCGGTTGAAAAGAAAATTTTAATTTCAATTCCCGGTGTAAAGGGAATGATGTTGACTGGCGGGCATCTTGAACACACCGAAGCAAAAGCAAGTACGTTATCGGCTTTGTGGTTGCTTGAATCAGAAGCCGGCATGGATATCCGTGCCGATATTTTCAGATTCGCTGTGGAGAAGGGGTTGACAGTACTTTCCATGCAGAAGGAGGAACAAAAGCTCGAGGAAGTTTTTCAGGAACTTACTAAAAATTAATACAGGCAAACAAAATAATTTATAAATTTGCCCTCTGAAGTGGAAAGATTTGATTGATTGCAACCACTGGAAAAAATGCTAAAGCAGTAGCTTCTCTCCTCAATCTTCAAATCACACAAACATAAGTCGAACAATTAAAACTCAAAATATGGGATATTTATTTACATCGGAGTCCGTTTCGGAAGGACATCCCGATAAAGTCGCCGATCAGATATCGGATGCATTGCTGGATGAATTCATGCGCTGGGACCCCGAATCCAAAGTGGCATGTGAGACCTTTGTGACAACAGGCCTTGTTGTATGCGGAGGAGAAGTAAAAACCAACGGTTGGGTGGATGTCCAGGAGACAGCGAGGAAAATCATCCGTAATATAGGATATACCAAGGCAGAATACCGCTTTGATTGTGATTCCTGCGGTGTTGTTTCAACCATTCACGAGCAGTCGGCCGATATCAACCAGGGAGTTGTCCGCAAGAAAAAAGAAGATCAGGGAGCAGGCGACCAGGGAATGATGTTTGGTTATGCATGCCGTGAAATGGATAATTTCATGCCCTTATCAAGCGAATTGTCACATATCCTTTTGCAGGAACTCGCGGCAATCCGCCACGAAGGAAAACAGATGAAATACCTTCGTCCTGATAGCAAATCGCAGGTTACAATTGAATATGGTGACAATGGGCAGCCACTCCGTATTGATGCAATTGTCGTAAGCACTCAGCATGATGATTTTGTAAGGCCAACAGACAAATCTGAAAAAGCTGAAAAAGCTGCCGAAAAAGCAATGCAGGACAAGATCCGCACCGACATTTTGAATATTCTCATACCCCGTGTTAAAAAGAATCTGCCTGCAAGGGTCAAGAAATTTTTCGGGGATGACATCAAACTGTTTGTGAACCCGACCGGTAAATTTGTAATCGGAGGTCCTCATGGGGATACCGGCCTTACAGGAAGGAAGATCATAGTTGACACTTATGGAGGCCACGGAGCTCATGGCGGTGGCGCCTTTTCCGGTAAAGACCCCTCAAAAGTAGACCGTTCTGCAGCCTATGCAGCAAGGCATATTGCCAAGAACATGGTTGCAGCAGGAGTTGCCGACCAGGTTCTCATACAGGTTGCCTATGCTATTGGCGTTGCCCAACCTGTTGGATTGTATGTAAACACCTACGGTACTTCAAAGGTTACCGGCAAGAACGGCAAGGTGCTGCGTGATGGAGCGATCGCAGAGAAGATCAGCAAACTCTTCGACATGAGGCCATATGCTATTGTTGAACGTTTCGGGCTCAAGAATCCGGTCTTCGTGCCAACAGCTTCATATGGCCATTTCGGTCGCGACCCTTATACCAGGGAAGTTGAAGTTTATTATCCTGTCAAAGGCGGCAAACCAAAAAGCGTTAACGGTAATGGTAAGGCCACCTACCTGAAGAAAGTGGATTTCTTCGCCTGGGAAAAACTGGATTATGTTTCTAAAATTAAAAAAGAGTTCGGAATAAAGTAAGCAGGTTATACCAAACTTTTTTTCACCTGCCCCTGTTTATTATATGGCGCTTGAAATTGAACGTAAATTCCTTGTTAATCAAACCAGGTGGGCGGAACTTCCGAAACCTGCCGGGATTTTATATCGCCAGGGTTATCTTAATGATGAACCCGGTAAAACGGTCCGTGTAAGGGTAGCAGGAGAAAAAGGCTTTTTAACT